>JBDRGB010000018.1:0-13052 GCA_043818155.1 Candidatus Aenigmatarchaeota archaeon
GTCGTTATAGCGCTCGCGCTTGCCGTGGTTTTAGCAGCCGTCTGGTACGTGTACGTCCTTTACTTCCAGCCCATAACCGTGATAGATTACAAGGGATATGAAATCGGCTTCCGGGCCGACCTCAGGCAGGCGGCCAAGGTGCCAGCATACCCCGGCGAGTCCGAGATATACAGGGACATTATGCACCAGCTTGCGAAGAACGTGACCATAGTTTTCAAGGACGCAGGCGAGGAAGGGAACCCGTACTACGTAGTAGATGGGATAGAGCTCGTAAGCAAGATGAGGTTAGCCTACATGCTGGCGTTCGGCATGCAGACCGAAACCGGCGAGCTGGTGCCGGGCGACGTGCCGACGTTCGACGCGCGGGAAGTCAGCTCGTACGAGAACCTCCCGGGAAAGATACAGAACCCGATAATCGCCATCGTCCACCCGATGTACGCGAACGAGACGTCCGTGCGCAACGAGGGTCACGTGACGTTCATCTCCGGCCGCAACCTCAAGGAGCTGGACCTTGCAACGACCAAGTTCCTGATGATAGTTCTGGGCATAGATTCGAGCGACCTGGATTCGGTTTGAACCGCGCAACGATGCAGTTGCCATGGAGGCAAGACTCCCAGACGACCACAGTGGATGCTTATGCCTTACCTGCTTTTCATGTTCTTCGTGATGTTTGTCGGAGTTTACATAGTTACGTGGTTCCTGCTAGCTGCCCTATCGGTTAAGGGCAAGCTCCACGAAAAAATCGTCTGGGACCAGCAGCCGGCGGTTTCGATTCTCGTACCGGCCCGCAACGAAGAGAAGAACATAGCCAGATCGCTGGAATCCCTGGCATGCTTGGACTACCCGAAGGGCAAGCTCGAGCTGATAGTAATAGACAACGGCTCCACAGACAGGACGCCCGCGCTGGCGAAGCAGTTCAAGAAAAAGTCCTTCGGCAGCCTGAAAGTAAAGATACTCACGGTTCCGACGCCTGGAAAGGGGAACGCACTGAACGAGGGCATACGCCATGCGACCGGCGAAATAGTGGGCGTGCTTGACGCGGACACGTTCGTCACGCCCGACTGCCTTGGTAAAACGGTGCCTTACTTCAAAGACGCGGCCGTCGGCGCTGTTACGAACTACGTGAAGCCTGTCAAGGCGAAAGGCGTACTCGCTTCGCTGCAGGGCATAGAGTACGTAGTCAGCTCCTTCAGCAAGAAGATACTGAGCACGCTGGATTCGCTGTACATAGTCCCAGGCACGCTGTCCCTGATAAGGAGGGACGTGATAAAGAAGATCGGCTTTCCGAGCGACACGCTGACAGAGGACATGGACGTGGCGCTGTGCATATTGAAGTCCGGTTATAGGATAGAGAACAACATGGACGCGGTCGCATATACTACCGTGCCGACCGACTTTACGGCCCTCCTGAAACAGCGCGTCAGGTGGTATAGAGGGTTCATCGAGAACGTAGCGAAGCACTCCGATATGCTTTTCAACAGGAAATACCCGCATCTGGGCTATTTCGTGCTGCCGTTCTCGAGCTTCTTGGCCATATTCGTCGGCATATCGCTCACACTGGTACTCCTATCTAACCTCTTCGACGCCACGGTACTGTTCATAAGGAGGTTCTTCTACGTGCCGTTTGCGGACACGCTCGACCTCGTTGCAATACCCCTCAGGACTTTCAGCCTGGCAAAGCTGTTCGCTTCCCCGTACTCCACGATAACGTACGCGCTGATACTGGCGAGTTCGCTGCTGGCGGTGGTTGTCGCGTTCAGGCTGCAGAGGATAAGGCTGAGGAAGAGCATACTGCTGCTTCCGCTGTACTTTTTCGTGTACTACACCATGATAATGATATTCTGGGCATTGTCGATAGCAGCGGAACTGCTGAAGTTCAGGAAGAGGTGGTAGTCCTGACGGCACGGTAATGTCGGCGTCCGGAGGCTGCGCAAGGAACTTAAATTGGAAACGACAACTAATAGAATCCGGTGGGGATGCATGAACATCTATGCGAAGGCATTCGTTATAACAGTTTTCGTGTTTCTTTTCGGCCTGTTCGTCGGGCTGAACATCGAGAGGTTCATGCTCTCGGACTTGGAGAAGAGGTCATCGTCCATCGAGGGCTCGATACGGGACATCGAGCTCGAGATGCTTTACTTTCAGGGATTGAACGAGACCGACTCGTGCACGTTCCTCAAAGAGATAGTCCGCAAGACCAACAACCAGCTCGACGTGATGGCGGACCAACTGAGCAGCTACGGCGGGAAGGACATACTGTTCACGACAGACCAGGTTGCGAGCGCGAAGGCCACGTACACGTCGTTGCTGATAAAGGGCTGGATCCTGCAGGAAAGGATCAAGGCGGGTTGCAACTCCACGGGCGTGTCCGTGTTGTACTTCTACTCCACGGACAACTGCGACGACTGCTTGTTGCAGGGGGACGTGCTGATGCTACTGAAGGATACGTTCAAGGACAAGCTGATGGTATTCCCGCTTGACGTGGACGTTGATTCGAACATGATTGGCGTGCTTATGTCGAAGTTCGGGGTCAAATCAACGCCCAGCCTCGTCATAGACGGCCAGCTTTACAGCGGCATAGTGCAGAAAGACAAACTCAAAAACATCATATGCTCCGGAATCCCAGGCGTGCCGGAGTGCGCCTAAGTGGATACGGGCATCTCAGAATTCCTAGAGAAGCTTCAGCATTTTTGTAATCTCATCCACCTTGGCCTCTTCGGCTGGCCCTATGCCGATGCACGTTGCCGTGCCCTTCTCCACCTGCGTCAATCCGGCGTCGCGCACGACGAACACGGGCAGCCTCTTTGCAGATGCTTTCTTCTGCAGTTCCATCAGCCTCGCGATGCCGTCGATCTTCAGCACGACCTTCTTCGCACCCTCGTCTTCCCACGCCTCGACAGCCGACCTGCAGGCCTTTTTCATAGATCCGACGGACGCGTGAGCGACCTGCGCCGCGAGCTTGCCTGCTCCCAGCTTCAGGTCCTTGCGCACCACTATCGCCTGCTTGTAGGGCATAACACGCATAATTAGTCTTTATTTTTCCTGGATAAAAAACGCGCTTCAACGGATTTATACTGGAGCGGACAAACAATTTGGTATGAGGCTGGTGATGCCGCTGGCGGACGGGTTCGAGGAGATCGAGGCGTTCGTGCCGCTGAGCGTGCTGCGCGGGGCCGGGGTGCAGGTGGACATTGTCGGGCTGGCCGGCAGCATTGCCACGGGCGGGCACAACACGCGGGTTGCCACTGACAGACGGCTGGCGGACGTGAGGCCGGACGACTACGACGGCATCATCATTCCTGGCGGCAGCCGCGGATGCGCGAACCTGGAAAGGTCCAAGGCTGCGATGGACCTCATATCGGATATGGACGAGAAGGGGAAGCTCGTCGCTGCGATATGCGCCGCGCCAGCGCTCCTGGCAAAGGCCGGGGTGCTGCGCAACCGCAAGGCCACCGTCTATCCAGGCATGGAACGTGAACTGCCATATCCTCGGCCGGGCAGCGTGGTCGTGGACGGCAACGTCATCACTTCGCAAGGACCGGGCACTGCGATGGAGTTCGCTCTGGAGATATTGAAGCACGTGCTCGGCCCGGAAGCTGCGAAGAAGCACAGGAAAGGGCTTGTCGCATAGCCGCGGCCGGCCGTGGGAAGCGCGCTCGTCTTTTATCTTTATATCCGTCGAAAATTCAATTCAGGAAAGGCAGCATCAGCCCTGTGGTGCAGCGGCCAAGCATGCGAGGCTTTGGACTGCGCGTCTGAAGCGCTGATTTCGATATGACGAAACGGGAAGAAACCTTGCGACGGCGGTTCGAATCCGCCCAGGGCTATGATTTTCCAGCAGACACGGAGTGGTGTGATTGTTCGACACGGCGCTCAACTTCCTCGTGGCCATGTACGGCAAGCCCGGGCTCACGCTGGTCATGATACTGCAGACCATCGTGGCGCCGATACCGTCGGAGGCGGTGCTGATGTTCGCTGGCGCGATCGGCATGGACATTTTCGACGTGATGCTGTACGGCGGGCTCGGGACCATCATAGGCTCGGCTTTCGCCTTCTTCATATCCAGGTACGGCGGACGGCCTGTGGTCGCGAAGCTGGTGGGCGACAAATGGATAGGCAGGGTGGACGGGTGGATAACCAGATACGGACGCAAGGCGATATTCTTCTCGCGGCTGGTGCCGGTCGTGCCGTTCGACCTGATAAGCTACACGAGCGGGCTGACGAGCATGAAATTCGCGGACTATTTCATCGCGACTTCAATCGGCGCGCTGCCGAGGTGCCTGTTCCTCGCGTACGTCGGCAGCGTGGCCGGCGGCACGATGCAGTCGTTCGGCGCGAGCCTCGAGCTGATATTCGTGCTCGGCGTGTCCGGGTTCTTCGCGTTCGCCTACATGGAAAGGAAGGGTTACATGGACAGGCTGAAGGATATTATTATAGGCAAGCTCGTGAAGAACAAGATATAGCACGCACGAGTGATGTAAATGGTCGTGGACGCGAAGAGGATTTTTGCAAAGGCGCGCAGGGAGAAGCGCACGCTGCTGACGCCCGACGAGTCTTTCGAGGTCCTTAAGCTGTACAGGATACCGGTCGCGCCGTACGCGGTGGTGCAGGACGCGGACGAGGCCGTGAAGGCCGCTGGCAAGCTCGGCTATCCGGTGGCGCTGAAGGCCGTTTCGAGGAAGGTCTCTCACAAGACCGACGTGGGCGGGGTCGCGCTCGGCATTGATTCCGCGGACGCGCTGCGCACCGGCTTGCAGAAGATGCAGCATAAACTGAAGAAGGCCGGAGTTAGGGCCGAAGCATTTCTCGTGCAGTCGATGGCAGGTCCAGGCCAGGAAGTCATAGTCGGCGGGAAGAGGGATCCGCAGTTCGGGCAGACCGTGGTCTTCGGCGCGGGCGGGGTCTACGTAGAGCTTATGGACGACGCGGCGGTGCGCGTGGTGCCGATATCGAAGGCGGACGCGGCCGGGATGATGGCAGAGACGAAGGTGTACAGGGTGCTGAAGGGGTTCCGCGGCAAGTCGTACGACATCGAGGCGGCTGCGGACGTACTGATGAAGGCATCCAAGCTGCTGGCCGACAACGACGACATAGCGGAGCTGGACATAAACCCGGTCGTGGTGATGCCCGAGAAGGCCGGCGCAGTGGCAGTGGACGCGAGGATAGTTCTCGGATAGCGCGGCGAGCGTGGTGCGGCGATGCCTGACTGGAAGACACACATCGTTTTCGGGCTGCTCGTCGCGATCGCCTGGGCCGCGGCCTTCCCTGCGCTCGGAATCGCTTCGAGTGCAAAGAAGACGGTGTCGCTTGTGGCCGTCACGGCCTTCGCATCGCTCTTCCCGGACATAGACATACGCAGTTCGAAGATGCGCGGCATGGTGGCGCTGCTCGTCGCGGCGTCTGTGGCCGTGGCGTATGCGTTCTTCTTCACAGTCACTTGGTACTACGGCATTGCGTACTTCTGCCTCCTGTACTTCCTAGTCAAGTACCTGCCGACGAGGCACCGCGGCATAACGCACACGCCGCTGTTCGCGCTGTTGTTCTCGGTCGCGGCCGTCATTGTGTACGCGGGGTTCAGGCAGGCGTTCGCATTAGCGGACGCGGCCGTGTGGTTCCTCGTGCCGCTTTCCAGCTACGTCGTGCATCTTGCGGTAGATTCGCTGTAGGAAACGCGCGCGTTTTATTTCGCCAGCTCGAATATCTTCCTGTTCATGTCGAAGTACTTTTCAGGTACCTGCTCCCTTATCGCTTCGAGCAGCAGTTCGCGCCTTATCGGTATCAGGCCGCGGCTGCTGGCAACGCCGAGCATGTAGATGTTCGACGTTACCGAGGAGCCGGTCTCGCGCTCGGCTATGCCCGTGGCGTCCACGTCGATCACCTGCTTGGAGAACCCCCCGAGCTTGGCCTTGATCCCTTCCAGCTCCGGATAGTTGTCGCCCAGCGCGGCCACCGAAGCCGGCACGATCCTGTGGGTGTTGGTTATGAAGACGGTCTTCCCGGCCGAGCCGAATCTGGCAGAGCGCAGCGCCTCCAGCGGCTCGAGCGATATGACCAGGTCTGCGTGCCCGGCCTTCACCAGCGACGAGTATACCTTCTCGCCGAACCTCACCTGGCACGGCACGCTGCCCCCGCGCTGCGACAGGCCGTGCAGCTCGGACATGCGCACGTCGTAGCCCTGCTTGAACGCGGCCGCCGTTATCACCTCGGCCAGCGTGAGTATGCCCTGCCCGCCCACGCCGACCACGACCACGTTGAACTCCTTGGCGTTGCCTCCGGTCTTACCGCTCTTCTTTTCCATACAACCACTCGTCCGCTCTTTACTTCTTCAGCTTCGGCCTTATCGTCCCGGGCTTGCACAGCTGTGAGCACGACGCGCAGCCCCAGCACATGCTCTCGTCTATGGCCATCCCGCCCTTGCCGTCGGGCACGTGCGCCGGACAAGAATATCCCTTCAGCTTCTTTATCTCGTCGAAGGTCGGCTCGCCCGCGATTTCGAACGTCGGCACGCTGCCAGACTTGCGCTTGTCGCGGTAGTCCAGCAGATAGCACCTGCGCTTCGCCACGATAACGGAAACCTCGTCCAGCTTCAGGAACTCCTTCACCGTCGCCTCGAGCTCGCGCATGTTGTACGGGTCCACGACCTTCACGTGCTTCACCCCGCACGCCTTTGCGATGTCGTCTATCTTTATCTCCACAGCCGGGTCGCCCATGCCCGTCACGCCCATTCCCGGGTTCGGCTGGTGGCCCGTCATCGCGGTTATGCGGTTGTCGAGCACGACCACGACCGGGTTGGACTTGTTGAACACCATGTTCAGCAACGCCGGTATGCCGGCGTGGAAGAACGTGCCGTCGCCTATGAAAGCGATCACTTTCTGCTGCCCCCCCGTGACGCTGTTGGCTTTCTTTATGCCGTGCGCCACGCCTTCGCCCGCGCCCATCGAGAATACGAAATCCTGCGTGTCGAACGGCGGGAAGATGCCGAGCATATAGCAGCCGATGTCGCCGGCGAACACCGCGTCGCTGCCCGCGGCCCTCTTCACTGCGTAGAACGTCGGCCTGTGCGGGCATCCCGGGCAGAACACCGGGAACCTCCGCGGGATTTCGGCCGCGACTGCCGCGAACTTCTTCGCGTGGCCATCGTAATCGAAATCCAACTTCTTCGACGTGGCAGAGGCCAGCGCCTTGAGCAGCACCTCCGTGTTGTACTCGCCCGCGAGCGGCAGGTATTTGCGGCCGTCGCGCGCCATCTTGCCGAGTATGCGCAGCTTCGGGTTCGCGTCCTTCGCGATCGCCTCAATCTCCCTTTCCAGCACGGGCTCGAGCTCCTCGGCCACGAGCACCGCCTTAAGACCGGAGATGAAATCGGCTATCTTGCGCTCGGGCAGCGGGTAAGTCGTGCCGAGCTTCAGCACCGGCAGCTTCAGTCCGAGCTCGTGCATGGCCTCCATGACGTAGTTGAACGCCGCGCCGGACGTTATGACGCCCAGCTCATTGCCCGCTCCGGCGTTCAGCACTCGGTTCATATCGTGGTTCTCGAAAACAACCCTGACGTTCTCCATCTTCTCCGCTATGGCATCGTGCATGCCGACTATCCTCGGCGGGAGGTTGAAGTACCTCTCCGGGTCCTTGGCGAAGTTCGCCTTGCGCTCGCCTCGCACTATCTGGCCGAGCGTGACTATGCTGCGGCTGTGGTCCACGCGCGTCGTAAGGCGCACGAACACCGGGGTCTTGAACTTCTCGGAGAGGTCGAACGCCGCCTTCACAAAGTCTATGCATTCCTGCGAGTCCGACGGTTCCAGCATGGGTATGTGCATCATGCGCGCGTAGCACTTGCTGTCCTGCTCGGTCTGCGCGCTGCTCCAACCATTCGGGTCGTCGGCGAACGCTATCACGAGCCCGCCGTCCACGCCCACGTACGCGACCGGGCCGACCGAATCCGAGGCGACGTTAAGGCCGAACTGTTTGAACGACACGATCGCGCGCAACCCGGACATCGCGGCGCCCGCAGCGGCCTCGAACGCAGTCTTCTCGTTCGTGCTGTACTCGAAGTACACGCCAGAATGCTTCGCTATCTTCGCGAACGTGTCGCCTATCTCGCTCGCCGGGGTGCCGGGATAGGTGGAAGCGAACTGCACGCCCGCTTCCAGGGCCCCGCGCACGACGGCCTCGTTGCCGAGCATGACGACCTTCTCGCCCGGTTTACCCGAAAGAACTTGCTCCACCATAACAAAGGCCCCGCGATACGCGGCAGCTATCGCAACTGTATATATGATTTGAAGGAATTTAAATAAATTCTATTTTCCACCGGAACGCAATGAAAAAGGAAATCAGAAAAAAACAAAAAACGAAGAACGGGCAACACATCAATCGTCAATCAAAAAAACTCAAGCAGCTTATTTCCTCTTCTTCTTCTTCGCCACTTTTTTACACCTCAGATTTCTTGATAATATTATTTGTCGTTCTCTCCATATAAATGTGAGCAGAATTTTTTTTCGAAAAACTTTTCGGAATTTTTTTCGCGCAACGCTTTCGGAAAACGTTTATGCGTCGGAAACGAATAGAATTTATGAAAATAAAAATATCGGCGACGTTCGAGGGCAAGTGCGACGTTTGCGGCGAGGAGAAGACTGTTTTCACGGCAGGCGACGAGGACACGAAGAAGATCGTCACGGTCTGCAGGGACTGCGCGTCCGCGAACGCCGGCCTGCAGACGTCCGACATGATAGAAAGGCACGGCCACGTCGACGAGGCTATTTTCAAGGGCGACGCGATAAGCATCCAGGGCATGGACAAGCTGATGTCCGAGGTTGCGAAGCTGAAGGAAGGGGAGAAGGAAGCCGAGGGCAACAACTGAGCGCGCTTCAGGAGCTTCTGCGGAAGCGAGGATGCGGCTGCGATTTATATTTGCGCGCGAAATTCTGTTTCGTGAGCATCGCGTGGAGATAGACTACGGCAAGCTGATGGACAAGGTCAAGTTCTGGAAGGACACGATAGAGGCCGCGAAGGACTTCACGGGCACTTCGCCGCCGAGCGTGTTCGTCGGCAAGTACGGCTACCCGAAGGTGTACGTGGGCGTGCTCGCCCCGCCGATGCGCCAGGAATCCGAGCAGGCGGCCGTGCTCGACTCTCCCGAGCGCTGGTACGCCAACCGCGCGACCATCAGCCAGATACTCAACTACCGCGGCCAGATGATATACTCGCGCGCGGCGATGCCGGTGAAATCGGCGTCGAGCGCCTCGAACGCGCCCGGGAAGCTGGTGGACGCGATGCAGGAGATAGCGATGGTCAGGAAGCCGGTTGATATAGAAGTGCAGCTGCGCAAGCAGCCGACGTTCAACATGCGATTTGACACGTGGTCGACGCCCGTGGGCAACCCCGCGCCGATTGAGTCCGTCAGGCTCACGGAGAACCCTTCGATCGAAAGGAAGGTCGACTACCTCGTGTCGGACATCGACCTGAAGGCGCAGGACGCGGTCGGCAGGCTGTACGAGTACGGCCTTCCTATCAGCCGCATACAGAAGATGTTCTCCGCCGGCCTTCTTGGCGTGCGGTTCCAGCGCAAGTTCGTGCCGACGCGCTGGGGCATAACCGCAGTGGACGACATGCTAGGCAAGCGCATCGTGGAGCGCGTTAAACAGCATCAGCAGCTAGGCGAGTTCAAGCTGTTCTCGAACGAGTACCTCGGCAACCATTACGAGGTTCTGCTGATACCGGGGCCGTACGAGTACGAGCTCGTCGAGTCCTGGGACGTCACAGACCCGCGGCCGAAGATAGGCTCGGACTATGAGGGTTTCCACATGCGGAAGGAGTACGCGAGCGGCACCGCCGGCGCTTTCTACAGCGGCCGGCTTGCGGTCGCCGAATACTTAGACAGCATCAAGCGCCAGTCGGCTGCGCTCATAGTGCGCGAGGTGCGGCCAGAGTATTACGCTCCGATGGGCATATGGCAGCTGCGCGAGACCGTGCGCGGGGCCTTCAGGCAGCCGTTCGAACGCTTCGATACGCTGGAGGCGGCGGTGGACATGCTGAGCCGCAGGATGATAGTCGGCAGGCGCTGGGTGGCGAAGAGCGAGATGCTGCGCAACCGTCGCGAGCAGACGAGGCTCCGCGCATTCATCCGCATGACATGAGCCGCATCAACCGCATCGGTTTGCAACCACCGTCGGTATTGGGCAAACGTTTTCTGCGGCCGCAACCAATGTTGGATTCATGATGAAAACGCTCGTTCTGCTTTCCTTCCTAGCGATTGCGATGGTGCTCTCGAACCGCTTGCTGGCCGCCGGCGCTGAAGGACAGCCGAAGCGGTTCGAGGGGATTGTGGAGCGCGTGATTGACGGGGACACGCTCGTGGTGGACGGCGAGACCGTGCGGCTAGCGCTGGTGAACGCGCCCGAGAAGGAGGAGCACGGATACGCGGAAGCGGCCGGTTTCACGTCGGGCCTCTGCCCGGTAGGCTCGAACGCGATCGTGGACGAGGATGATATGCAGGTCGCGCGGAGCCACAGGCGTGTCGTGGCCGTGGTGATGTGCGGCGGCGCGAACCTCAACGAGGAGCTGCTGAAGGCCGGCCATGCGAAAATAGTGGAGGACTTCTGTACTGCAAGCGAGTTCGCGAACGAGAAATGGGCTACCTCCTACGGCTGCGGCGCTTGACTTGCGGTTTCGCTTTCGTCTTAGCTACCGAAGGGCTTAAAAGCGTTGGCCTGGATTTATTAGCTATGGATTATTTGGCCGAAGGCGGATTCCTGTTCGCGCCGGACAGCACGGAGATGACGCTCGCGGAATGCGGCGGTTCGGTAGTGCCCTACGGCAACAGGCGCGCGGTGTTCGAGATGCCGCTCATGAAAACCGAAGGCCGGCCGAGCACGCGGGCCTATTCCTCTGGCATGAGGTCCGCCTTGCTGCGGCTCGGCGGCTCGTGGTACAAGATAAAAGGCGTGGCGCCTACCGACGTGCCGTACGATTGCGGGGACACGCCGGTCGGCGGCCAGAAAATAGATGACGCCGGCAGGGAACTATACGCCGCGTCCGCTATGGCCGACTACGGCACCGGGCGTGGGGTCCTGATGCCGATAGAGCCTGTCTGCATGTTCGACTACGATAGGAAGTTTATGGGGAACAAGGTCTGCGCTTCCGTCTTGAAAGTGCACGGCGACATCAGGCTTGTGAATGTGTTCTCGATGTTCTCCGATAGCATGATCAGCCTTTACAGGCAGGGCGTCCGCGAGTCCGAGGAGCTGCGCGAGATGGCGAACAGGGTGGGCGAGTTCCTCGGGTTCTGGTACGGCGGGCTCGAGCACGCGGACCTGTGCTGGGGCACGCTGTTCCCTGGGGAGTCCGAGATGGTCAGGCATACCTTCATGTCGAACGCCGGCCCGCACAACATATCGTTCTACAAGACGCCGGGCGGCATCGGCGCGTGTATGGTTGACTTGGATATGAGTTGCGCCAAAACGGACCGCAAGACCGATTTGGAAGTCGAAAAGATGCATCACAGCCTGAAGGCGCTGGAGGGCGCGCTTCACTTCCTCGAGCACGGAAGGGACGAAAAATCGATTATGATTTGGGTGTTCGAGAACTGGTGGAAGAGTATGACGTCGAAATCCCCTTTCAGAAAGGGGTACGACCCGTACGACGGCGTGCCCAAGCCTGAGGATTTCGAATCGCTCGACAGGTTCGAGCGCTGCCGCCGGGGTTCGCTTCCTCGGCCGATTGATGCGGGCACGTTCTACGATGTGATCGGGGCGCAGCTGTGACGTCATCCCCGGGTTTTCTTCGCGCCGACGCGCCTCGCGTCCTTCGAATGCGGCTTCGGCTTCGCGACCGGCCTCGGCCTGACCACGCCGAACTCGAGCGGCCTCGCGCACTTCGCGCATATAGGCAGCCCGTTCTTTATGCGTATGTCGTCGAACTCCAGCCTCCCATGCTCTGGGCAGAAGCACCTCGCCTGCACTCGTACCACCTGAACGTAAAAACTGCGAACTGGAACGGCCCGGCCTAGCCTCCGCTGTACGCCGGGAGCTTCATAGAAATGAGGTTGGCTATGCTCGCCACGAGCTTCGGCTCGACGACTATGATGTCGCTCGCGGTCACTATTCCCTTCAGCTTGTCGCCGTCGACCACAGGCAGCTTTTTTATTTTGTGCTGCACCATCAGGTCCACGGCCTGCTCGATCGTGCTGTCCAGGGCAACCGTGACGACCTCGGGCGACATCACCTCGCCTATCCTCGTCTCGTCCGGGTTCCTGCCCGCGGCCACGGACTCGAGCACGTTGTGCTCGGTTATTATCCCGGCTATGATGTTGTCCTTCATGACCACGAGGCTGCCTATGTTGTACTTGTTCATCACTTCGGAAGCCTCGCGTATCGTCGCCTCGGCCTTCGCCACCACGACGTTGGCGTTCATAACGTCCTTCACCAGCATAACATTAATCTTGGTCGCTCAAACTATTAAGCGTTTGCAGGAAGTTCGGTTCGAAAACGGGTCCAGACGCAGCCGGGCGATCGGGACCTGCGCAAAACATCGGCTGCAAAGCCTACCTTTTCGCGTGGAAATCAATTTAACTCTCGCATCCCAATTAAATGGTGTAAGTGTCCTGCTATGATAGTGATGGAGGCGGCCGCATGGATGTGTTTGAGACCGAGGAAGTGCTGAACGTGCTGCGCGGCATGAGGAAGAGGAGGAACGGGCCGCTGCTGCTGAAGGAGGTTTTCAAGTCCGTGATCGGCAGGGGCATATGCGAGTCGAGCAAGTCCGTGTCGGACTGCCTCCGTAAGCTCCAGACAGCGGGCAAGATACGCACGCTCAACCGCGGGGTGGACATAGAGCTGCTCGAGGACGTGAAGGTCGAGTACGTTCAGTCGTCGCTGGTGCACGGGAAGAGATAGATGGAGCTGGATCGCATGGCGAAAAGGAGGAAGCCGGCCAGGAAGCCGGTCAAGAGCGGAGAGGCCGGCGGCAGGTTCAGGACGCGCCGCGAGATACGCATAGAGCGGTTCATAATCGAGCAGATCGACGAATACATCCGCCTGCACAAGGAGCACGAGAAGGAC
>JBDRGB010000019.1:0-4993 GCA_043818155.1 Candidatus Aenigmatarchaeota archaeon
CATCGTTGATTTTCGGGGTCGTCTTGCTTACTTGCATCGTCAGAACCGTGTTGGTCGTACCAGAAGGTTGATCCGGCGTGACGCCGCTGGCTCCTTCGCTCTTCAGTACTTTGACAGTGGTCGAGGAGTCTACGTAGTAGCCGTACGTCAGCGTCACGGTCACGGTATAGTCGCGCGTGTTGCCCAGGTCGTTCTTGGACGGCACCGTAATGGTGCAGAAAAGCGTCTTCGTCTCGCCCCTGGTAAGCTTGACCGCGCCGGATTTTGCGGCTCCGAGAGTGTTCGCGCAGTTGATGTCGAGGTTCGTGCTTATCTCCACATGCACGGCGTGCAGGTCGTCGCTGCTAAGAGTTGCCGTTTTCGGGTAGCCCGGATAAGCGGCGCCTATGCCGAACGCGTTGCCGACGTCGGCGTTCTTTATCTCCATCTGAACCGAGAACGTGTCCCCGTTCTCGTAGACCACGAGCGGCCGGCTGCCGACGTTGAGGCTGACCGAAAGCGGCCCTGCGCTGGAGGTGCTTTGGGACACGCCCGTGCTAGCTTTGGCCTCCTCGAACTGCTCCGCCGACAGCGACTTGAGGTAGTCGTAGGTCATCAGGCGCACTAGCGAATTGCTGACCGTGCCGTACTTGTAATAAACGCGGAGGTTCGCGGTGTAGGTGTTATCCACCCTGAGGTCCTTGGGCGAAGTGACGCTCCAGTCGAACTGGTGGCTCTCGCCGGGCAGGCCCAGCGTCGCATCGCTCTTCCTTATCTTGGACACTGTCTGGGTCTGCTGGGTCTGGCCAGACAAGGCCCATTCGGTGCCGCCTATGTTCAGGCCGAAGAGCTGCGCTGAAACGCCGGTGGCGTCGTACTCGCCGATGTTGTCTATCATCGCGGATATCGTGACGCGCTCGCCCGACCTGACTTCCGAAAAGTCCGGCGCGAAGCTGCTTATCTTGAGGCCTTTCCCGCCTGTCTGAACGGGCGTCTGACCGATACATCCCGACAAAAAGACTATACCCAACAGAAGCAAAACGAGCGGGACATGACTCCTCATCGAAATCCTCATTATTAATTTCGATTTTTTAGCAATTTAAGATTGCTGGCCCGCGGGCTGCACCTCGAACTCCTCCGCCAGCGTGTATCTGTAGGTGTACGAGTACTCGGCCCAGAGCGTTGCCAGGACCTGCGGTTCCGTAAAGTCGTAGGACTTGAAGTTACACCTGAGCTCGCCGGGCACCTTCGCGTCCCTTGTGGAGTACATATAGCTGTCAGTTGTCCTGAAGTCGCACGGTAAACCGGCCGCGGCCTGCAGCGACCCTTTCGTGTCGAGCCTTATGTTTCCGGCCGCTATGCCGGCCGTCTTGTCCTTCATGCCCGAGCTTGCAACGTCCGTGAACTTGAATATCACCTCGAACGGCTCTCCCCTGACCCCCCAGTAGTCCTTCACGGTCTTGCCGTCCTCTTTGTGCTCGCCGCGCGCAGGCATCTCGAAGTCCAGCCTTACCGGGCTGTAGCTCGCCGTGCTCTGCGAATACTTTGAAGAGGCGGTGCGCACAGTCACGCCATCTACGACCGGCAGGTCAGCCTTCCTGTAGCCGGCATAGTCGTACTCCACGTAGTAGGACAGCGTGAACGGTATGGGCTTCTTGATTACATTACCGCCGAGGGTGCGCATCCTCAGCTCCACGGACCGCACGTCGAACGGCTCCAAGTTGCCCGCGGCGTTTCCAGAGTCGAACACGCAGGCGTTGCCGATGCGTTCTGTGCCCGAACACCCGAGTTCCACAATCTCCATCCCGCCGGTGTCGAAGAAGCTGACGACAACCCGAGAGACAGGCTGTTCGCCGTTGTTCTGCACCAGGAACTGCATGGTCACCTCGCTTCCCGCGGAAGGCTTTATGTTCGATACGTAGTAGTCCTCGATGGATATGACGTCGTTCTTGTATTCAGCAGTCAAGGCTTCGTTCTGCCCAATGCAACCCGACAGCACTGCGACCGACATCAAAGCCATACAAAAAACGAACTGAACCTGTCTTCTCATTGATTATTTTTTAGCTTCGGCAGGTATTAATTTTACAATGGCATTCGAGGATTTCGCGGGGAAGCTGGCAGAATACTTCTTCGAGCCGAGGGAGAGCGGATACGACCTGCACAAAACGCTGACGCTGGCGCTAATCCTGATGGCCGCAGTGTACGCTCTTTACAGGATCCTCCGCAGGCTTGGCATCAAGGTCGACAAGCGGCTGGCGGTCGCGGTCGCGCCTTACGTAGTGCTGGGTGCTGCCGTGCGCGTGCTGGAGGACGCGGCCGTGCTGCCGGATTCTTTCCTGTTCGTGACCCCGATGATATACGTGCTTGTCTTTTGCGCGACTTTCGGCGTGCTCCTGCTGTCGCTGCTGGCCGAGAGGAGGTTCGGCGTGCCGTACTTCAAACCCATGTTCCTAACAGGCGTGTTCGCGCTGCCTTTCGCGCTCTCGCGGCTGCCTCTCGCAACCCCCCACGCAGCGGCGGTCGTGGTTGCGTTCTTGCTGCCGTGGATTCTCGCCTTCAGAATCGTCAGATGGAGCGGTCAGAACAAGATTATCGCGCTCTTGCACATGCTCGACGCGACCACCACTTCGGTCGCGATACAATTCTTCGGATATTACGAGCAGCATCTGCTGCCCGCTGCGGTGATAGCCGCGTTCGGGCCCTTCTCGTTCGTGCTCCTGAAACTGGCGGCGGTCGTCGCTATACTGGTCGCGATAGACTGGGTTTCTACAGGCGACCCGGGCTCCAAGGACTTTGCGGACTACGTCAAGCTCGTGATAGGAATACTGGGAGCGGCCACGGCCGCGAGGGACCTAATAACGCTCGTTGCAGGAGTTTAGGCCAACGGACGGCCGCGGCTATTCGTAATACTCGATAGTCAGAGCAGCGTCCGAAACGCTGTAGTACGCGTTCTTGTCGAACGAGAATGTTATTGTGTTATCGCCGTCGTTCAGGTTCAGCTCGTTGCCGAACATGTCCTCCTTGAAAGTGGTGTCCATGTAAGCGAGTGGCGGAACCTTCCAGTAAACGATCTGGTTGTTTATCTTTATTTTAAGGTCGGGCACTGGCGCGACGGTGTCGTCCTTCACGCTGTAGAAAAGGGCAAAGCGCTTGAAGTTGCTGACTTGGTCGGCTGACATCGTGAAGTCGAAGGTCTGCGGGGCTGCGCCGTCGTAGGAGAGCATGAGCTTCGCGGACTGCAGGTCGTAGGTGGTGCTGGACCAGAACGCCAGACCGGGCGCGGCCGCCTTTATCGTTACCAAGTTCGACCCCTTAAGCGCGGACTTGCTTACGGGTATGGACAGCTGCCCTTCGGAAGCGGCGCCGTTGTATAACTCGTTGTCGTTGAAAATCACTATCAGGTTGCCCGCGCCGTTCGTGCCGCCGACCACCATATCTACGCTCGCGGCCGTTGATATGTCAAGCATCTCGTCGCTTATGACCGCCGTGAGCGTCACATGATGGCTGGATAGGTATCCGGCAGACACCTGGACGTCGCGCTTCGAGACGAGAGTGTCCGTGCCCTTGGCGTACGAAACGGTAAAGTCGCCGAGGTTCAAGGCCTTTCTGGACGTCTTGTTGCCGGTCTGGTCCGATATCTCGACGTTTATCGAGAAAGTGTCCCTTCCTCCATTGCCCGTTATGGTGACACGGCCCAGATACAGTCCGTTGGTTATGTTCAGCGGAGCCCTTACAGTCACCGTGACGGTCGCCTGGTCGGCGACGTCGAAGTTGTTCTTGTTGAACTTTATCCAGCTCGCCATCTCGCCGCCGGACGTGAGGTTTAGGGCCGTGAGCTTGGTCTTGCCGATTACTACGAAGCTGAAGGTCTCGGTCTCGCCCGGCTTCATTAGAAGGCTGAACGACGTGTCAGCCACCAGGGGAGCACCCTCCTCCGGAGTCGTCCATGCGAACATGAATATTCCTATCAGGAACATCCCGGCAAGCAGGACGAACGCGAATTCGTCGACCTTCGGAAGGACAGGCACGTCCGCCATAAAAACACCTGTATAGAATTTGTCTTCCAAAAGATTAAAACGTTGTTCCGACTAACAGGCCGCGCTACGGAGTGAGCCTTTGTATGACGTAATATGTAGGCTCCCCCTCCTTGTCCACGACCGCCCAGACGAAGGTCGCGCGGATGTTGTGCGCCAGCCTCACGGCGCGCGACATCTCGGGCAGCGAGAACGCCGCTTCCTCGGGCACGCAGTGCACCACGAACTTCGTGTGTTCGTGCGGCGCCTTGGGCCCGTGAACCAGCCTTACCCCGCGCTCGTACACGCGGAAATGCGCCCCGAACTTGAAACCGGTCTTCACCACGTATCCGCGGTCGCGCAGGTCGCGGAAGACCATGAACTGTGGATGGAACTGGCCGGTCCCCTCCGCGCCGGCCTTCATAAGGTCCTCGAACTTGAGCTGTCTCTTCTTCTTCCCGTCCTTCGCGTACACTTTCAGCTTGCCCTTCTCCAGAAGGTACGCTGCCTCCACGAGCTCAAGCTCCAGGCGGTCGGGCTTATCCTCCGGGAACGGCTTGCCGAAGCCGGACTCGTCATACAGCTGCACGCCTGCATCGCCGGTCACGATCACGCGATTCTCTATCAGCTCGCCTTCGAGCGCGGATTCTGCCTTAGACATTCAATCGCCTAGTGGGAACGAGGAGATTTGAACTCCCGACACATCGGTCTTCAGCCGATTGCTCTCCCAGGCTGAGCTACGTTCCCGCGCACCTTCATTTAATCTGACGTTTGGCTGTTTTAAACCTTACTTTGCCTAGCGCCGCTTTCAACCTGTGCCGAAGCCCGGATTTTACGATGAACACGAGCACGCCGCCGACAACGCGCATCCCCCGGACTGGCCCGCTTATCTTCTTAGACGACACCGTGACTGGCACCTGGTGCACGCGCATCCCGTGCTTCACTACCGAGGCTAGCATCGCGTTCTCGAGCACGTAGCCGCCCTGGGCTATGTTCTTCAC
>JBDRGB010000020.1:0-3511 GCA_043818155.1 Candidatus Aenigmatarchaeota archaeon
CACGACGTTCGTAGCATCAAGCCTCCCGCCCATGCCCACCTCGACAACGGCGAAGTCAACCTTCTCGTCGGCGAAGTATTTGAACATCAGCGCGGCCGTTATCTCGAAGAAAGTCGGGTGCTGGTACGCCGCTGCCACGGCCTCGATCGCCGGCAGCATCCCATTTATCATCGCGATGATCCTCGGCTCGCCTATCTGCGCGCCGTTTATGCTTATCCGCTCGGTGAAGTTCGTCAGGTGCGGCTTCGTGAACATGCCCACCTTGTATCCGGACGATTCCAGCACCGACGCGATCATCGCGACGGTCGAGCCCTTGCCGTTCGTGCCGCCGACGTGCACGACCCGGAGCTTGCGGTGCGGGTCGCCCATCCGCGCCATCAGCTGCTCCATTATCGTCAGCCGCAGCTTGACGTCGCCGAAAAGCTTCAGGTTGAATATCCAGCCCTTCACGCCCTCGTAATCGTCGGCCTCGAATGGTTCGATGCCGTTCACCCTGTTTTGGCATACAGCGGAAAGCGCCTGCAAAGCTCGTGCACCGCATCGCGCACCTGCTGCTTCGCCGCGTCGTCCGCCCTGCCGGCGACCGTCTTCGCGATGAGGTCCGCTATCTCGGCCATCTCCGGTTCGCGCATGCCCCGAGTGGTGACCGCTGGAGTTCCGATGCGCACGCCGCTCGTGACGTTCGGCGATGCGGTGTCGAAAGGTATCATGTTCTTGTTCAGCGTTATGTCCACCTCCTCGAGCAGGTGTTGCGCGTCAATCCCCGTTATGCCATTGTCGCGCAGGTCCACGAGCATGAGGTGTGTGTCCGTGCCGCCAGAAACCAGGCGGAAGCCGTCCTCACTCAGCCGCGCGGCCAGCACCTTCGCGTTCAGCACTATCTGGTGCGCGTACGCCTTGAACTCCGGCGTGGCCGCTTCCTTGAACGCCACGGCCTTCGCCGCGATGGTGTGCATGAACGGCCCGCCCTGTATGCCAGGGAACACTGCCTTGTCTATCGCCTTCGCGTACTGCTCCTTGCACATGATTATCCCGCCGCGCGGCCCGCGGAACGTCTTCTGCGTCGTGCTCGTGACGATGTCGCAGTGGGGGAACGGCTGCGGATACTCGCCTCCGATTATCAGGCCGGCCACGTGCGCGATGTCGGACATCAGAAGCGCGCCCGTCGCATCGGCTATCTCCCGGAAAGCGCGGAAGTCCACGATGCGCGGGTACGCGCTTCCCACGCACACGATCATTTTCGGCTTGCACTCCTTGGCTATGCGCATCACTTCGCCGTAGTCTATCGTCTCCGTTTCCTTGCTGACGCCGTAGTGCGCGAAGTTGTACCACTTGCCCGAAAAGTTCACGGGGCTCCCGTGCGTGAGGTGCCCGCCCTGGCTCAGGTCCATGCCCAGGACCGTGTCGCCGGGGTTCAGCAGCGCGAAATAGACCTCCATGTTCGCCTGCGCGCCAGAGTGCGGCTGCACGTTCGCGTGCTCCGCGTTGAAAAGCTTCTTCAGCCGGTCGCGCGCCAAATCCTCGATCTCGTCATAGTGCACGCACCCGCCGTAGTATCGCTTGCCCGGGTATCCTTCGGCGTACTTGTTCGTGAGCAAGCTGGCCTGCGCCTCGCGCACCGCATCGCTTACGAAGTTCTCCGAGGCGATGAGCTCGATGCTTTCCTCCTGCCTCCTCTTCTCGGCCTCGAGTATGTCCCACGACTGCTGGTCCGATTCCCTCAAGCCGGTCTCAAAAGCCATCCATCAAGCACCTCCGGATGCGCCCGGGCAGCGCGCCAAAAACGCTATTCCTTATCTTGCTTTTCAATCTTATTAGCGTTTGCCGGACGAGCGCTCACGGCGGCGGACTTTTTAACGAAAGAACCATAAATTCAATTATGCCGCTGGCGGTCACGCACGTGCTCGTGCCGATAATACTCTTCGAGGCGTTGCGCGACAGCTCGAAGCGCATGGCGAAGCACTTCTCCCCGAAGCACACGTTCCTCGTCGGTGTCGCGGGGCTGATGCCGGACATGGACGTGCCGCTGTTCAACGCGCTCAACGCGGCGGGCGTGTCAATGCAGTCCGCGATCGGCCACAGGATATTCTTCCACAACGTATGGATACCGCTCGGCTTCCTGCTGTTCTTCGCGCTGTTCGCGTACGTGTGGCCCGCGATGATGGGCAGGCGCAACCGCAAGTACAGGCAGGGCAGGTCGCTCGCGTTCGCCAAGGTGTTCCTGCTGCTGGCCGTGGGATGGGCGTTCCACCTTGCGCTCGACGCCGTGCTGACAGGGGAGGTGATGCCGTTCTATCCGCTGAGCGATTATCTGATTAACTGGAACCTGGTAGGCGCCGTTGCTGACGCGACCAGCATACCAATAACCACGCTGCGTGCGTCGTTGGACGCGATGTTCCTGCTGCTCTGGCTGTGGCACGAGCAGTTCACGCACAGGATACGCGACTACTTCTAGCCGCGCCGGCCGAGCGGCAAACGGCAACGCTTAAATCCTTTCGAAGCTTGCTCTTAGTTCATGCCGGAGAACGCGGTAGTCGGAAGGCTGAAGCGGCTGGAAAGGGCCTTGGACATCGGGCTGGTCGGCTCGCTGGCGGTGTCCACGATCGGGGACGCTGCGATAACCATAGCCAGGCACGGCAGGCAGTACGTCACGATGGCCGGCACCATCACAGTAGGATACGAGCAGACGCTGCTGCCGAAGTACCTCATATCCCAGTTCGGGACCGTCCCCGGCATAATGCTCAGCGTGGCTTTCGATACTGCAGTGTACGCAGGTTTTTCACTGGGCTTGCACAGGGTCGTGAAAAGCTATCTCAAGGATTTCAACGATTCGGCACCGGCCATCGTCGGAAAAATCCCGTCGTACGCCTATCTCGGTGCCGCGACGCTCCTCAGGATTAGCGGGATAAGCAGTTGGTTATAGGACGGTTTTGCGTTTGTGCGGGTACGGGCACAGCTTCTCCACCGGGCACGCGTAGCACCGCGGAAGGTGCATGCGGCAGAACTCCTTGCCGAACTCGACGAGCAGTATGTTGACGCGGCCGCGCGTCTTCGGCGGAAATATTTTATGCAAATCCGCGCGTATCTTCTCAGGTTCCTTTTCTTTCGTCCATCCAAGCCTTTGGCTGACGACTTGGACATGCGTATCTATCGGAATCACATTCGCCCCGTATGACGCGAGCATTATTATGTCCGCCGTCTTCCCGCCCACGCCGGGCAGCCGCATCAGCTCCGCGCGCGTCGCCGGCATCTTTCCTCTGAAATCTTTTACGATCATGCGAGCAGCTTCGAAAATGTGCTTCGCCTTCGTCTTGTAGAAGTTCGCGGAACGAATCGCTTTCGTTATCGCCGCGCGCCCGAGCCTCGACATCTTCGCCGGTGTGTTCGCGCGCCGCAGCAGCCCGCCTGCTACCTTCTCCGTGACCTCGTCGCGGTTGCGCTGCGAGATTATCGCGCTGACCATCACCTCGAAAGGCTTGCGCGCGGCTGTGCTCGCGACCTCGCCGCGGCG
>JBDRGB010000021.1:0-8286 GCA_043818155.1 Candidatus Aenigmatarchaeota archaeon
TCCAGTACTGCTGCCCGGCCACAAACACTGTATACAGCAGCCCTTCAACATGCAATGCCGGATGCCCGCAGCCAACGACAACCACCACCACAACCACAACCACAATCGCACCACCAATCACATCATCAACAACCACGACAACAGCTCCAAGTATTCCCAATTGCCCAGCAGATAGGAGGACATGCGAGTCGAGCGTGACTTCGAAGTGTTACTGCAACGGCGAGACGTGTAATGTTGGGTACTATTGCTGTTATTCGAAAGGTATATGTGAGAGTAGCAAATATTACTGCGAATATGGTACGTGTGTACCGAGCTCAACTGTAACCATAACTCTATACAAAGGCGAGAACATCATCGGCGTCCCCGGGCTTACAGAAAAGGACTTTGAAGGCTGCGACCTGATAAAATATCGGAGTGGGACAAAGGAGGGCTGTATCTACGACAACTATTTTGTTTATTACAACCCGAACGGAAACAATAAAGGCGACTGCGACAGCAATTTCTTCTCTACGAACACCATGGAGCAAGGCTTGGGGTATTACCTGTATGCGGGCAAGCAGTGCGATATCACGTTTAACAGGCCCACCCAGGGAGAAGTTACGCTGCATCTAGAGATGAACCTTATCAGCGTGCCCTTCGAGACGAGTTTAGAAGACGTTGCAATCGTAGGCGGCGACAAGAACAAGATTTTCACACATTACGGGAGCTCTACGAAGGCCGGTTGTAACTACGACAAGAACGGATATTTCGTTTATTACGACGCGGCCGGCACCTCCGATTCTAGCGGCGATTGCGGGAGCAGGTTCAGCTCCGAGAGCAAGATGAGGCCGTTTGTAGGGTATTATGTTTATTCCAATGGAAAGGGTGGAGACAAAACGACCCAGTACAGGTTTGTATGTAAGAGTGAAGGCGGAAAAACCGTTATAACGATGCCATAATTTTGCTTCTATGGGTCCACCCGGAGTCGAACCGGGCTCTCCACCGTGTGAGGGTGGCGTCCTAGCCGATAGACTATGAACCCGCGCATGCCAGCTGCTATATTTGATTGTAGTTTGCCTTTTAAAATCCTTTATGCCACGCGAAAGTCGGAGAGGCTGCGCTGCTTGTTCGCCTTGCCAGCCAGCTTCGCCCTCGCGCGTTCGTAATCCTCTTCGGAGAACACGGGAGCGCCGTACACTCCGTCGTACCCGGGCACGTACTTGACGTCGCCTTTCCTTATGCGCATTATCGCGTCTGCGATTTTCGCCTCGGTAGCGGCGTGCATATCCTCTTCTGGCGCGTTGAGCAGCACGTCGAGCTCGCTGCCGAACCTCGCTATCAGCGCGTCCTGCTGGCCAATCACGCGCTTCGAGTAAAGCTGGTTCACACCGAGCGCGGCGGAGATTATCTCGTAGAGCGGTATCAGGGACTTGAACGGTATCGCGCCTTCGGGCACGAAACCCTCCGGCCTGCCTGCAACATCCTCCACCCGCTGCGCCACGCCTACGGTCATCTTACGGCCGCACACGGGGCATACGTTGCCGACCTTCCTCGCATCCTCCGGGCCCATGCTCACCCCGCACGCCCTGTGCCCGGTGAAATGGTACTTGCCGTACGAGGGGTCGACCTCTATGGTGAACTTCAGGCGCTTCGGGTCCTTGCTGACGATTGCGTCGTTTATCTCGGCATACGAAAGCCTGCTCTCTCCTATGTCGAACACGTTGGCCTCCCTGCCGATGCGCCACGGCCACGGGCTGTGCGAATCCGAGTTCGAAAGGATCGTGAAGCGGTCCATGCTCGGCACGCGCCAGTTCATGGCCGGGTCGCTGCTCATCCCCGTTTCCAACGCATGCACGTTCTTCGTCTGGTCCAGATAGCACTGCTCGAGCGAGTCGAACCCGGAGAACTCGCCGACCACTCCGAACCAGCTCGTCCACGCGTGCGCAGGATAGACGAGTATGTCCTTCGAAATCTGCATAAGCAGCTCGACCAGAGCCGGGGACGTGATACCGCTTAGCATCGGCCGTCCGTCGGACGCGAGCCTGCCGTACTTACCAAGTGCCTCGTTTATCTGCTCCACGACCTCGATGCTCGGCGCGTGCAGCACGTGGTGCACCTTCCGCGTGCGGCCGTCCTGCGTGTATATGGTAGCGACCTCGCTCGTCAGCATCCATAGCATCCCGCTGTGCTCGAAAACGCCGGAACCGGCCTGCGTCTCGTTCCGGCCGATTTTGGCGCGTATCTCATCCAGCCAGGACGGGTGCGTGAAATCGCCCGTGCCAACCAGCTGCAGCCCTTTCAGCCTGCCGTTGCGCGAGATTTCTTCTATGCCCATCTCGCTGCTCGTCGCGCGGCTGTAGCGGCTGTGTATGTGGAAGTCCGCGATTACCTGCATGCGTAGCAACCTGCTTTGAAATTCTGCGCTAAAGCGTAAATATTACGCGGCCGCGCTTCCTACAAGAACGTGAACACGCCGGAGAATATCCCGAACGGCGTGAGCAGCAACGCGGCCCATATCATGATTAGGATCCAGTACACGTGGCTCCACATGAAAAGCCCGCCGCCGTCCAGCTGCTTGAGCGGTATGAGGCTGTAGACCGCGAACCACGTGTTGATGTCCGACAGGTAGCCCGCCGCGGCCGACCAGCCCGCGGGCCCGGCGAACGCCTTGAACACGGTTGCGAGCACCAAGTTGGCCACAGGCCCGGACATCGATATTATCCCGACCTCCTCGAAAGACGCGTGCCTGTCTCGCATGCCCCACCTGCTGAACTTGTATGCGGCCACGGCCGTGCCGCCCACGATTATGAGCTTGATACCAACGAGTACCATGAGAAGGCTGAACACGACGCCGGGCAGCCACATCTCGTACGCCGCGGAGCAGCCGAACCTTTTAGCAACCTTGCGCTGCACGAACTCGTGTACGGCCATCGTTATCGCCACGGCGGCCATCGCCTTTGGCAGTACGCCGAAAGTGGAGAACGGGCGTTCGAAGTCGTACGCGAACACGAACGAAACCGCGAAGAACGACACGGCCAGTCCCCACGCCTCGTACAGGGACATCTTCCCGAACAGCTTCGCACTCGCGCTTTCCTTCATCCGCCTGGCCGGCATAAATAGAATTTAACCTAGGAAATATTTTAAGGCCTCGCCTATCGTGGATACTTCCTTGATTTCGATGCCAGTCTTCTCCGAGACGTCCAGCGTCACAGGCACGTAGTTCGTGGTGCAGTATGTTATCGGCCCCATATGTCTGCACTCGCGTTCCTGCTCGTAATAGCTCTCGACGGCCTGGCCCTTCGGCACGAGAAACAGCTTCGCGCCCACCGCCTTCGCGGCCCCGGCCTTCTCGAGTATGCCGCCGACCTCGCCTATCTCGCCGTACGGGGTTATGGTGCCAGTTATGAGCACGTCCGGGTTTATGCTCTCGTTGCGCAGCGCGGCCACCGTCGCCACCGTGAGCGCCGCGCCAGCCGACGGTCCTTCGATGAGGTTCGCGCTCGTATCTATGGTGTAGATTATGTCCGCGTTAGAAAGGTCGTAGCCGGTGTAGTTCTCGGCAACGTACTTCGCGGTCTGTATGGAGTACTGCGTGTCCACCCAGAAAAGGAGCTGGTTGATGTTGACCAGTGTGCGGCCCTCACCCTCGGTGGAATCGACCGTCAGCCACGTGACGACCCCGTTGCCTTCGTTGTCCACGGCAGGCATCATTATCGCGGCGTTCCCGTATACAGGCTTTGCGAGACCCTTCTTCGAGGAGGCGGCCGTAGCGTTTGTCGCGTTAGGCGTTATCCTCGTCTCCACGCCGGTATCGGCCAGCATGTTCACGTAGGTGGAGACGGCTATCACGACTATTATCGCGACAATCAAAACCGCGTCCCTTTTCTCCATCTCCACGCACCGGCCATGCCGAATCTCGGATAATCTTACAATAATGTCAGGATATAATGAAATAATTTTCCATGTTGATAAAAGCGCAGAGAGCGGCCCTGAGGTTGACGCATGCCGGACAGGGCGGTTGTCTGGAGTCCTTTCTCCACCCCGCTTTTCCTATAGCACCCCCGCGGCTGCTTATCCTTGCTGCATTCCTGCCCTGGGGAGTTCGCAGCAGCGCGGGCCGACAGGGGCAGGGCTTCTCGGTCCGGAGCCCAGGCCGCTTAGCCCGATACGCGCCGTCCAGAGGAGTTCGGTTCGGACATGAAGACCGTTTTCCGATGCAGGTGAGGCCTAACCACCCAGACCTAGCTCTCTGCAAAACAGAATTGCCCGCGGCTATTTAAATAATGAACTAGTCCTCGCGCTCGAGGAACTTTTCAATCCTTCCCATCGATTCCTCTATCTGCTCGTACTTCGTGGCGTAGGAGAAGCGCACGAAGCCCTCGCCGTGCGGGCCGAACGCGGAGCCGGGCGTGGTTATGACGTGCGTCTCGTCGAGCACTCGGTTCACGAAGCTGTACGAATTTTTATCGAATCCGTCGCATCGCGCGAACGCGTAGAAAGCGCCCTGAGGCATTTTTGTATGCAATCCGATTTCGTCCAACCGCTTCACGATGAACTTCCTTCGGCGGTCGTACTCGCGGACCTGCTCTATTATAAAATCCTTGGACTTTGGATTCCGCAATCCTTCGAGCGCGGCGTACATGGACGGCACGCACGCGCATATGTGGCCGAAGTAGTTGAACTTGAAAACGTTGCGCATCAGCTCCACCGGCCCGGCAGCGTAGCCGACGCGCAGTCCGGTCATGGCGTATGACTTGCTGAAGCCGTTCACCGTTATCGTCCGTTCGGCCATGCCATCGAACGAACCGATGCTGTGGTGCTTGGCACCGTCGTAAACGATGTTCTCGTAGATTTCGTCGGAAATGACTATCAAGTCCTTCTCGGTCGCGAAGTCCGCGATTTCCTCCAGCTGCCGCTTCGTGAATACGCCTCCGGTCGGGTTGCACGGCGAGTTGATCAGCACAGCCTTCGATTTCGGCGTGTAGCGTTTCTCCAAATCTTCCTTGCTCGGCGCGAAGTTGTTCTCCTCGAAAACCGGAATGAAGTTGCATCGGCCGTGCAGTGTTTTGATGGTGGGTATGTACATCAGGTAAGTCGGGTCCATCAGGATTATTTCCTCGCCGGGGTTCAGCAGCGCTGCGATTACGGCTTGCAGCACAGGCGACGAGCCCGCGCCGACAACCACTCCGAACTTCGGATCGGCCTCGAGCCCATTATCATTAAGGAGCTTGGCTGCGATGGCCTCGTTCAGCCCGGGAATCGAGCCCGCGGCCGCGTAATGCGTCTGGTTGTCCTCAAGTGCCTGCACCATCGCTGCCTTCATGAAATCCGGCATGTCGAAGTCCGGCTCGCCTCGGCCCAGGCTGATCGCGTCGCTGTAGCCCTGCGCCTTCCTAGCCAGTTCGGACAGCGGGCTCTCGGGCACCCCGGCCAGGTCCGTGTTCAGAAACTTGCCATACTCCATGCAGACGCACCCAATCCGTCGGCCAGCCGCGGCCGCCGTTAATTAATTTAGCTTGTTAGGACAAATTAATCCATATGTTCGAGTCGCTGGAGGGCTTCTTCAATCCCAAGTCCGTGGCTGTGATAGGCGCGAGCCACACGCACGGCAAGATAGGCCGCATCGTGTTCGAGAACTTCATACACGGAGGTTTCCGCGGCCGGGTGTATCCGATAAATCCGAATCCGGTGCCGATAGACGGCATAGGCGTTTATCCGAGCGTGAAGAAGCTGCCGGAGAAGGTCGACCTTGCTGTGATAGCGACGCCGGCCAAGACCGTACCGGGGTTGCTTAAGGAATGCGCGGAAGCCGGCATCAAGTCCGTGATAGTCATATCGTCCGGCTTTTCTGAGATCGGGAAGGCGGGCAAGCAGCTGGAGGACGAGTGCAGGGAGATAATAGAGAAGAGGAAGATGATCGTCATGGGCCCGAACTGCCTCGGGGTGTACGACAGCGCAAGCCGCGTCGACACGCTGTTCCTTACGCGCAGTCGCCTGGGCAGGCCGAAGGACGGCGGCATCACGTTCATCTCCCAGTCCGGCGCGGTCGGCGCCACGATGCTAGACTGGCTGAGCGACCAGGGCATAGGCATATCGAAGTTCGTGTCGTACGGCAACGGCATCGGCATAAACGAATCGGACCTGCTCGAGCACCTGGCTGACGACGCGAGGACAAAGGTCATCGTTTCGTACATAGAAGGTCTCAAGTCCGACGGCAGACGCTTCATGGAAGCTGCAAAGAAGGCGTCGAAGAAAAAGCCGGTGATAATCCTCAAGGGGGGCAAGACTGGCATGGGCACGGCCGCGGCCGCGAGCCACACGGGCTCGATCGCTGGGTCGTCCAAGGTGTATTCGGCGGCATTCAAGCAGTCCGGCGCAATCGAGGCCGCGGAATGGACAGAACTTTTCGACATCGCGCGCGCGTTCGCGTCGCAGCCGCTTCCGGCAGGCAACAGGCTGCTCATAGTCACGGACGGAGGCGGGTTCGGCGTGCTGGCGGCAGACGAGGCCGAACGGAGGAAGTTGCAGCTGAAGCCGCCAAGCGAACGGATGGCAAGGACGCTGAAGTCGGCCATGCCGAGTTATGTGTCGTTGCAGAACCCGATAGACCTCACCGGCGATGCGACGACCGAACGGTTCGAGCTCGCTATCGAGGAAGGTCTGAAGGAATACGACGGCGTCGTTGCGATAACCATCTTCCAAGTGCCGCTCCTCGACAAGCGAATAGCGTCCGCGATACCGGCAATGGCCGGCAGGCACGGCAAGCCCGTGCTCTGCTGCGCGGCAGGAGGGGAATTCACGAAAACGATAATACGCGAGCTCGAGGAAAGGGGAGTGCCCGTCTATCAAACGCCCGAGCGCGCCGTGCGGGTGTTCGACGCCATGCTGGAATACGCGAGTTCGAGGCAGTGAGCGGAACCGAGCAGCGCTCATATTCCTGAAAAACCTTAAATACATCAGCGCTCTTTAATATCAGTAAATAATTTTCAAAGAATTTCCGTTTGGCAAAAATTTCGATGCCAGGATTTGGTGAAAAGCGATGGACACCGAAGGAGGCATGGGAGAAATGGAGTTGGACGACTGGGAGGACGAGTCCGAAAGTTCGGACGAATCCGACGAATTCGAGAACTGGTAACGCATTGCGAACATGGTTTGAACAATTTTTTAATTTCGCTTTTCATTTTTCTTTTTCTCCGCGCGTAGCATAATCATTATCGGTGGATTCGATGGTCGATGCCAAATCCGGCGAGACGCTCGTGCGCATGGCGCGCGGCATCGTGGCCAGCATCGCGGGCTGTGGGCAACCTATGCGAGGCCCCGGGTCTGTGGACGAGGCGGCGGAACGCAGCATGAAAAGGTCCGGCGTAGGCAGGCTGCGGATGCGGCGCGGGGTTTTCGTGACGATCAAAAAACATCCGGAGGGCCAGCTTCGCGGGTGCGTAGGATTCGTGCAGCCCGCGCCGCTGTGGGAGTCCGTGCAGAAGGCCGCGGCGCTTGCGGCTTTCGGCGATTGCAGGTTCGAGCCGATCAGCGCGGGCGAGCTCGGTGACATCGTGTTCGAAGTCTCTGTCATGACCGAGCCCGTGCTCGTCGAAGGAAGGTCGGCCGCGGAATGGCGGAAGAATATAAGAATAGGGCGGGACGGCCTGATAATATCCAACGGCGGATACAACGGGCTCCTGCTACCGCAGGTTCCGGTGGAACAGGGATGGGACGTAGACGAATTTCTGGAAAACCTGTGCTACAAGGCCGGGCTGGGATTAGAAGCGCTCTCCGGCAGCGACACTATGCTCATGAAATTCAGGTGCCAGGCGTTCGCGGAGGTCGAACCGAGAGGCAGAGTGGTCGAAGTGAAGTTTGCGAGGCGCACCGAGCCCAAAAAACTGCGCTAGGATGTTACCACTCCGCGAGAGTGCGAGTGACGTTTTAGTAAAGCTTTTATCCTCCAAGACGCGAAAATGTATTTAAAGGTGGACCTAAAAAATGGTATTCACTGCAACACTACTCGATTTGGGAATAGCGCTCCTATTCGCAGTGGCCCTCGCCGAATGGGCGAAGGTCAAGCGCAAGTCCGAGAAGGGCTTCGCGTGGCTCGCTGCGGCCGGAGTGTTCTTCCTGTTCGCAGGAACTCTCGAACCAGCGGTGCTTCCGGGCCTCTACGACTACGTCGGCGGCCTGTACCTGAACACCCTGTTCGCTGCGATCGGATGGATACTCGCGTTGATAGGAACGCTGTTCATAGGGTACGAGACCCTGTTGGAAAAATAAGGTTTCTGGATTTTTTCTTTTTTAAAATTTTTCCGGCAG
>JBDRGB010000022.1:0-23989 GCA_043818155.1 Candidatus Aenigmatarchaeota archaeon
GTTCTCGAACACTTTCTTGAAATGGTCCGGGTTCGCCTCCAATAGGCGGACGTAGCTAACTGGATACTTCTCGGATAGCGACTGGTCGCTCAGGCTGAACTTTTGCACGAATATGTGCGTTACGCCTATCTCCTTCGCGGCCGCGAGTATGTGCGTCACGTTGTTGCTGAGCGCCATGTCCGGTTCGCTGCCCACAACGTTGCGCTGGCAGTTGTACGTCGCGCGATAGGTCCATACAGTTGACAGCAGCGCGTCCTGCGGCGTGTTCGCCTTGATCCAGTCGCACGCCTCGAAGAACAAGGGCGAGAACTGCTTCACCTGGTACATTGTCATGAGCTTGCCCATCGCGGCGGTGTAACCGAGATACAAGACGACAGCAAAGACGGCAAGTGCGACGTGCTTCTGATATTTCTTCAAGAACAGGTAAACGTCGTCGATATACCGCGCTGCCACGAGCGCCACGACGGGCGCCCATATGAGCGAGAACCTCGCCGTGTCCTCGGCGCGCGGGGTTATCATACCTGAGACGAAGAGGGCCGCGTATAGGGCCAGCATAGTTAGCAACGCGCAATCCAACAACCCGATTTCAGGCAACATATTGCCTTGAGACCACGCCTTCCTTATCGGTTCGACCATGATTATCAGACCGGCGAAGAACGTGATTAACACGAACCACATGTTGCCGTATGCGAAATCGAGGTAACTCGTGAGCCCTATGCTAAACACGGACGCTTCCGTGCCAACCTGCTCGGTGCGGCCGGCGTACTGATATGTCGATTTGTAGTCGCCCACGTTGCAGCCCGACATGCTGAATACATCGGAAACCAAAGGAAGGTCGTAGCACATGGGAGTGCCATAATAAACGTAGTTGCGCAGCATGTACGTCGAAGGCAGCAACGCCATAAGCAGTAGCATCGGCCAGTACCTTCCGAGCAGCTCGAGCGGTTTCCTGTTGCGCAGCAGTTCATAGAACAGTATCAACACAACCAGTGCATATGCCGAATAGCCGACGACTTTGGTCATCAGCGTCAGCGCGCCAAAGGCTCCGGCGGCAAGCATGTACATCCTTTTGCCACCAGTGAACGCGAGCGCCGTTGTCAGGATGAACATCAACATGAAGAACGTCACAAGCGCGTCCGTATAGAAAACGAGCGCGTACGTGACAACGGACGGGAACGTGACCAGCATCACTGCTGCGATGAAACCTATGCGCTCGTTGTAGAAGCGCTTCGCGCCGAGGTACAACGCAAGCCCGCTGAGCACTGATATGAATGGCGTGAGCAGCTTCGGTATCGCTTCGTGAAAGCCGAACAGCCAGAAGAACCCAGCCTCGAGTATGTTCCAGAACGGCGGCCTGTCGAACCCTGCCTTACCGGCCAAGCTCTGCGTGAACGGTGTCCACACCGGGTACTCGACGTTCTGGCCTATCCACTGCGCCATCCTGGTGTGGAACCCCTCGTCGCCGAAGGATATGGGAGTGGCTAAGCTGACCTGCAGTTCCATGAACAGAAGCAGCCCGAGGAAAGCCAGGAGTACGAGCGTTTCAGGCTTCTTTATTTCGATGGTCACGTCGCCTTCTGCCAACTTAGACAACCTCAAATAAACTTTGTAGCACAGAGCTTAATATCTTAATTTCAGTTTAACCGAAAGGAAACGCCTAGAGGACCAACTCTTTCACGACACCGGTAAACCACGCGATGTTCCTCAGGATTGCGAACACAGGCAACGTAAGCGCCTGCCATTTACCGGTGCGTAGGTATATGCGCAGCGCCACAGGCACGCTGAACAGCAGGCTCGTCTCCACGAACATGCGCAGGGTGAAGTACTGTTCGAACAGCTGGCCGTGCTTGTGCTTGTGCGTCACTCGGTAGCCCGAATGCTCCACGCGGCGCTGGAACCATTTCTTCAGCGTGTCGTTAGTGTGGTTGTGGTAGACCTGCATCCTGTTGGTGTGGAATATGCGGAAACCGGCCGCGGTCAGCTTTCGAGAAAAGTCCCAGTCCTCGCCTATGGCCTCCTTGACGCTGTAGTCCTTGAACCCGCCAATGAAATCATAGGCGGCCTTTCGCACGCCGAGGCACGTCGTTGCCGCGATGTCAACGAAGTTCTCGCCCATCGCGAGGAAGCGATCCTCGTACTCCAGTCCGGTCGCTATCCCCACAAGGTTGCCTTCGTTGGGCACGGGCGTCATGCCCGATATGGCATCGGCGCCTAGTCTGCCGAACATGCGCACAAGCGTCGTTATCGCGTCCGGCCTCACGGTACAGTCCGAGTCAAGGAAAAACATAATGTCGCCGCGTGCACGCTTGGCGCCAGCGTTCCGCTTCTCCCCGACGCCCCCGAAGCTCGGGTCGTAGACGGCCTTCACACGCTTGCCCCTGTCCTTCCATTTCACGCGGTCGCTGACGAGTATCATCTCTATGTTCTTGTACGGCTGCCGCTTGAGAGACGCGATGCACGCCTTGACTTGGCTCACGTTGTCGCGGAATGGGATTATCACAGAAACGAGTTCGCGGCCCGGCTTCATTTTCCCACCTTTCTTTTAATTCCACAACGAGCTTTAAAAAGGTTAAAAGTGTTAAAAGGATTAATGTCTTTCGCGCCAAAGTGATACGCATGAAAGTGGTCATACTTTGCGGCGGCAAGGGCACGCGCATGCTCCCCACGACCGAGGAGCTGCCGAAACCCCTGATACACATAGGCGACCGTCCGATACTGTGGCACATAATGAAGTTGTACGCCAAGCACGGCCACAAGGACTTCATACTCCTCACCGGGTTCAAGGCGAAGATGATAGAGGAATACTTCAGCACCCCAGCGAACGTGGAACCTGACTGGACTATAACATTCATGGACACCGGCATCAGCGCGAGCAAGGGGGAGAGGCTGATGGCTCTGAGCGGCAGGCTGAAGGACGAGAACTTCCTCCTCGCGTACGGCGACGACCTGTGCAACGTGAACGTGAACGACATCATTTGGCTGCACGAGAAGAACAAGAAGATGGTGACGCTAACGGCAGTTCGGCTGGCGTCGAACTTCGGCATAGTGGACATATCGGAGGACGGCACCATCAAGCAGTTCCGCGAGAAGCCGATACTGGACTATTGGATAAGCGGGGGCTACATCGTAGCGAACACGAAGATTATAGAAATGATTAAGCCCGGGATGGACGAGACGGACGTTTTCGAGGAGCTCGCCGCGCAGGGCCAGGTCCAGGCGCTCAAACACTATGGCTTCTGGAAGACCATGAACACGGTAAAGGACCTGCAGGACCTGAACGACATGTGGGCCAAAGGCGAACTGCAGAAGGAACTCGGAATAGAGAACCACAAATCGCCAAGCTCCGAATAGTGCATGATTCTACTCTGCAGTCGCACCTATTTTCTTAAAATAATCCTCGTACCACGCAATCGTGTCCTTCAGCCCGGGTTCAAGCTTCACAACCGGCTTCCATCCGAGCACGCGCGCAGCCTTCTCCGCGCTCAGGTATTGTTTGTCTATCTCCGCGTCCGGCTTGCGAGTGCCCTGCACGTCCGGCTTCAGCTGCGTGCGGCCCGACACTTCGATTATTTTATTCGTCAGGTCGAGCACGTTTATCGGCGCGTTGCTGCCGAAGTTGAACGACTCGCCCGTCACACCATCATTCCACATCTGTTCCGCTAGCGTGATGTACGCTGCAACGGCATCGTCCACGTGAATGAAGTCGCGCACGGGCGTGCCGTCGCTGCGGATTACGGGATTTGTGTTTTCGAGCACGGACTTGATTGTGCCGGGGATTATGCGCGAAAAGTTCATGTCCCCGCCGCCGTAGATGTTGCAGCACCGCGTGATTGCGACAGGCAGTCCGTACGTTATAGCGTACGTGCGCGTCAGCGCCTCCACCGCGACCTTCGAAGCGTCGTACGGATATACCGCAAGCAGCGGATGATCCTCCGTTATCGGCAGTTTTATCGGCTCGCCGTAGACCTTGTCCGTGGAAGCGACGACCATGCGCTTGACCTTGCCCGACGTGCGCGCGGCCTCGAGCACGTTCCACGTGCCGCGGATGTTGACGTCGAACGTCGTGGTAGGCGACTCTTTGGCCACGCCCACGAGCGTCTGTGCAGCGAGGTGGAAGACGGTGTCTATGTCGTACTCGGCGAACACGCGCTTGACGCTCGCATAGTCGGTTATGTCGCCCGGCGCCATGGCGACGAGTTTTTCGAAAATATCCATCGTGCGTATAGGCGCATTCGGTATTTCGTCGCGCACGAATGCTACGACGTTCGCGCCGCGCTCTATTAACGCCTTCGCGAGCCAAGTGCCCACGAAACCCGTTGCGCCAGTTATCAGCACGTTGCTGCTCTTCCAGTCCATGAATAATCACTTGGAACGATGTTTATTTAAATCCATGTAGAGCTTCTCGAAGCTTGCGTAGAAGTTGTCCCACGTATGCCTTCTTGCGAGCCGTGCGTTCTTCCTTCCGTCCGCCGCGGCCTTGCGCCGATTTCGCAGGTACGAACGTATTGCGTGTGCAAGCGCGCGCGGGTCCTTCGGTTTCACTTTCGGTCCCGACTGGCCGATGTCGACCGTTGAAACTATTGGGCATCCGCAGGCCATGGCCTCGAGCACGGCAAGCCCGAACCCCTCGTTCAGCGACGCGCAAACCACGACCCCAGCACGCCTGTATGCCGCGGCCAGCCCCCTCTGATTGACAGCGCCGAGCCATCGTACGTTCGGCGTGTGTTTCATCTTGCGGGCGAACTCGCCGAGTATGTTGAAAGTCACGTCCGGCATAATCCTGGCGGCCTCGAGCACGTATCTCAGCCCCTTAGTCCTTATGGCCGGCTCGTCCATCACTATGCTACCTACGAACAGGACGCTGCGGTCGCGCTTTACAGCCGCTGACGTCGAGAACACCTTCAAATCCACGCCGGGTGTAATCGTGCGCATCTTTCTCCGGTCTATGCCCATCCCCACGCCGAGCCGTTTCGAGGACTCGTTCTGGAACACGTACGCGTCAAACCCACGCGTTAGCACTAGGCGCTCCACGGCCTCGAACAGGCGTCCGAAAACCGGACCGCGTATGTCACGCCAGTAACTTCCGAATATGTGGTGCACCCAGCAGCATACGGGCTTGCCAGCCAACCGCGCTGCGACGTACGAAGGCCAGCACATGTTGCCGCTGCTAGCCTGTATCACGTCGGCGTCGCGGCCGTGCTCAATCATCGCGGGTAGCCCGGCAACGTTCATGAGGTAGCGGTTCACGGGCACTCGCACTGTCCGCAGGCCGTCATAGCCCTTCATCTTAGGGTCCCCGCTCGTGACGACCTTGATGGAGTGCCCGCGCGAGGCTAGCCATTTTGTTAGCTTGAACACGAGCTTCTCCCCGCCGCCCGCCACGTCGGGTGGGAACAGTTCGTGGCCGAAAACTATCCTCATACTACCAGCTTGTAATTCTATTTTTTAGGTTAGTTTTAATAACTTTAACTTTGATTATGAATAGTTATAGTGGAGCAGGTTGGCATGGATACTGCGATTTTTAGCCGCAAGAACCTGGTGGAATTGGCCGTAGTGGCGGCAGCGCTGATTGCGATAATGTACATGGCCGTATACGTAAGAACGAGCACGCTTTCCTCGCCGACTGTGCTGGATTACGACCCGTGGTGGTTCTTCAGGCACGCGCGCGAGATCGTCGAGAACAACATGCAGATACCGAAGTGGGACGGGCTCAGCTACTTCCCGCCGGGCAGGCCGTACGAGGCGTTCCAGGGATGGCCGTACCTGATGGCGTTGATGTACAACGCCATAAGCCCGATAACCGGGATGTCGCTGACGGACGTGGCGAAATGGTCCACGCTGATAGTCGCGGCCGCGTCCGTTGTGCCCGCTTACCTTCTCGGTCGCATGTTGTCGAACAAATATGGCGGGATTGCCACGGCGCTGTTCGCAGTGCTCTCGCCCGCGATTATCGGCGTTTCCATGGCCGGATACAGCGACACGGACATGATCGTTGTGTTCTACACGCTGATGTCCGTGTATTCCATCCTGATAGCTATAAAGAAACAGCCTTCGGTAAAGGCCATACCATATTATGCGTTCGCAATACTCGTGAACCTCGCGTTCGCGTGGACGTGGGGATTCGGATGGATTGTACTGCTACTGTTCACGGCCTTCATACCCGCGCTTTTCGTTTTCCGCGCGCTCGAGCAGATGATGCACAGCGTTAGCCTAAAGATAAACACGACCGAGCTGAAGAGCGAGGCATGGATTATGGTGCCACTTCTGGTGATAATACTAGTCACGAACGTGATAGGCACAGCCTTCAATCTAGGCAATATAATTGAAATCAGCCAGATAGGTTCGGCGTTCGCTGGGGGAAGCCTTCTGCTCGTCAACGTGTCGGTCGCCGAGCTGCAGCAGATCAACATTTTCACGGCCGCGGGTGTGCAGGGCGTGATTGACAGGGTGGGGTTCGCGCCGGTTCTGTTCGCGGTCGCGCTTCTGCCGCTTGCCTTGTACAAGGTATACAGGAAGGAAAAAATCAGCATGGCGGAGATATTCTTCTTCATGTGGGTGCTTTTGACGTTCCTGATGATTACGCGCGGGGTCAGGTTCTCGCTGCTGTTCGGCACAGCGGCCGCAGCGGCCGGAGGATACGTGATAGGGAACGCGCCCAATTACCTGAAGGACAGATTCGTGCGCGCGACATTCTATGGCCTGACGGCGTTCCTAGTTCTTTCTTTTGTTTCGACTGCCATACAGGCCGGATACGCTGGAAGCGGCATGCTGACCAGCGCAAACTGGTACAGCATGATGGACTGGCTCAAGGCCAACGCCAACTCCAAATCGCTGGTCGTGACGTGGTGGGACCCCGGGCACATAATCGCTGGCTACACCGGGCTGCGCGTGCATGCCGACGGCGCCCACTGCGGCAGCGGCCCCACCGCGTGCATACCTTACGGGCACGACGTCAGGATACAGGACATGGGAAGGGTGTTCTCGATAAGCGACGAGGACGAGGCTCTGTCGCTGCTCAAAAAGTACAGGCAACTTACGCCCGGGCAGTGCGCCGAGGCGAGGCAGGCGTACGGGAGCATACTACCAGCGGACGCGTGCGACGCCGTTCCGGAGATGTACGTCCTCGCCAGCTCGGACCTCATAGGCAAATACTATTGGCTCAGCTACTTCGGAACCGGCACAGGCCGCAACTTCATCCAGATGTACAGGACCAGCGTAGACCAGTCGGAGGGCGTGATATCGTACGGCGACGGAGCGATATCGCTTGCGTATAAGGACGGCGCATGGATACCTGTGCTGAACATGCCAGACCAGGGCATACGAAACGCGGTGATAAGGAGCGTAGTCTATTTCGAAGGCGGGCAGGAGAAGCGGCTGATGTTCAACGAGAGCAATATGATAGACGGCACGCTCTGGGTGGACCCCAGCTACGGCATAGTCATCTTCATGGACCCGGCCACGTTCGAGTCCATATTCACCCGGATGTTCTTCTTCAACGGCGATGGCCTGCATCATTTCGAGCTCGTCTATCAGAACCCCGAGATAAGGCTGTACAAGGTCGTATGGTAGCCAGCGGCGCCCGGCGCCGGCTGCATAAAACTTTTATTGCGGGCCGATAAAGATTATTCAAAGGTGAGGATATGGAATTCCCCGTGCTCCCGTTCGAACGAATAATCAAGAAGGCCGGCGCAAGGCGCGTTTCGTTCGAAGCTGCGAAAGAGTTGGCGAAGGTAATGGAAGACAGGATTACGGATATAGCCGAAGAAGCCGCCGCGCTGGCAAAGCACGCCGGCCGCAAGACCGTGATAGCGGACGACGTGAGGCTGGCTAGAAGGAAGTTCGAGTGAGCTCGGAGCGGCCGCGCAGCAACATTCTTTAATCTCTAACCTTATGTATATTTTTATGGCGCCGCTGGAGGACACTCTCTCGAGACTAGCGGCCAGTTCGAAGCTGGACAGGCAGGACATAGAGGCGCGCGTAAGGAAGAAGCAGGAAGGGCTGCATGGTCTCGTGAGCGCGGAAGGCGCGGCGCATCTGGTAGCGAAGGACTTGGGTGTCAACTTGCTCAGCAACGGAAGGCGCAAACTGGACATACGGAACATAATCGCCGGCATGCACAACGTCTCGGTGGCAGGCCGCGTGTTCCGGGTATCGAACATACGCGATTTCAAGAAGAGCAACGGCTCGGATGGGCGAGTCGTAAACCTGCACGTCGGCGACAGGACCGGCTTCATAGTCATCCCCCTGTGGAACGATCAGGTGAAGCTCGTCGAGGAGGAGGCGGTCAAGCTCGGCGACGTCGTTCAGATAACGGGCGCGATGGCGAACGAAAACAGGTGGGGCGACATAGAGTTGTCTCTGGGCAGGTTCGGCAACGCGTTCAGCATAACGGACGAGGTCGAGAGTTCCGGAATGGCCGTCGAATTTCCGGAGGCCGCGGAGCTGGAAAAGAACTTCCTTGGCGCGCGCACCGAGCGGATCCCGATAAAGAGCGTTTCTTCGGGCGTGTTCGAGGTGAAGGCGACTGTTATAGACGTCGTCAGGGGGAACTTCATTTTCAACGTCTGCCCTGTATGCGGGAAGAAGGCCTTCGTCGGCGCGACCGGCGGGTTCGAATGCGGCGAGCACGGCCAGGTTGAAGCCGAGCCGGCCATGGTCGTTTCGTTCCTGGTGGACGACGGCACGGGCGTGCTGCGCGTTGCCGCGTTCCGGGGCACGGCCGAGCAGCTTGCGACCACCACCGCCGGTGAATTAAGCAAATTAAATCCAGACGAGAGATACACGATTGTCAGCGGAAGCATGGTTGGCAAGGAATACATAATCCACGGCCGCGTAAAGAAAAGTACGCGGTCCGGGGAGCTGGAGATGATTGCGGACTCGGCGAAAAGCGTAAATGCTTCGGAAGAGAGCGAAATATTAGCGTCCCTGCTGAAAATGAAGCTTGGTTGATTGGGAGGTTGATTCTATGCCGAAGAGGAGCAAGCCGGAAGAAGTCGAAGATATCGAGGAAGAAACGGACGAGGAAAAGGTCGAAGACGAAACGGAGGAGCGCGTGAAAGATGAGACCGCGCCATCGATCAGTGCGGAGTATTCCGGTTCTGTTGGTAAGAACGTGGACCTCGAGGAGATTCCCGGCGTCGGCAAGAAGATAGCGGAGAAGCTGGCGGAAGTCGGTTATACTGATATGATGACCATAGCGGTCACGTCTCCTGTCGAGCTCGCATCGATCGCGGAGATAGGCGAGGGGCAGGCGAGGAAGATAATAAACTCGGTTCGCGAGATGCTGCAGATCGGCTTCGAGTCCGCGGACAAGATACTGGAACGCAAGCTCGCCGCCGCGAAGATAAAGACTGGCGTCGAGTCGCTCGACAAGCTGCTCGGAGGGGGGGTGGAGACGCAGGCCATAACGGAGGCGTACGGCCAGTTCGCAAGCGGCAAGTCGCAGCTCGGCTTCCAGCTGGCGGTGAACGTGCAGCTTCCGAAGGAGCAGGGCGGGCTGGGTAAGAACTGCCTAGTCATCGACACTGAGAACACGTTCTCGCCGAGCAGGATAGTAAGCATGGCGAAGGCCAGAGGCATGGACCCGGACCGGACGCTGAAAAACATTTTCGTCGCGCGCGCTTTCAACAGCGAACACCAAGTATTCCTAATCGAGAAGGCAGCGGAGATGATAGAGGAGAAGAACATAGGCATAATCGTCATCGACAGCCTCACGAGCCATTTCCGCGCCGACTACGTGGGCCGCGGAGAGCTGGCTTCGAGACAACAAAAGCTGAACAAGCACCTGCACGCGCTGCAGCGCCTGGCGGACGGCCACAACCTGGCCGTGTACATCACGAACCAGGTCATGGCAAGGCCGGACATGCTTTTCGGCGACCCGACCATGCCGGTCGGCGGCCACATACTCGCGCACCTGGCCACGTACCGCCTGTACCTCCGCAAGGGCAAGGCCGGCACGCGCGTGTGCAGGCTGATGGACGCAGCGAACCTGCCTGAGTCAGAAGCCATATTCAAGATAACCGAGGACGGACTGAAGGAGGCGTAGGCGCGCGGCAGTTTTTCATTTAACCATTTCTTTGGTCTTCCCCGCTACCTTCACCTGTCTGTTGCAGTATGGGCACGAACGAGTCTTCTGGCCGAGCCTTATCTTGAGCCTTCGGCCGCATCCGTCGCAATGTATGTACGCATAACCCCACATGCGCAGCACCGGAGTTTAGAACAATCGCACAAAAAACAAAGCGAATTTAATCGAGCTTCATTTGCATGGTACGCATCGGCCATCGAATTTGTCCGTCCTACTTTGCCGTGGAATAGTATATTAGCACGACGCCTATTATTATGGCTACCAGCGATAGCAGGGGTATGCCATACAGCGCGCCTAGCGAGAATACGCCCATATATTCTACGAGCAATCCCGCGACTATCACCAACAGACCGACTAGTACGAACGGATCTGTCAGCTTGATTTTTCCCAGATTCATGCTTTTCATCCCTCTTTTCGATTCCCGAAGGACGCCCTCCGGTACAACTAATTTGGGTTTCCCGCAATAAAAAGGATTGCGGAGCCGGTTGGGAGTTGGGAGAGAACCGATTTAACGCACGCCATGCATCTATCTTCTATGGAATTCGTGGCCCGCGGAGCGGAGGCAGTGCTGTGCGCAGGCGTGGTGGACGGCCGGAAGGTCCTGGTGAAGGAGCGCGTGCGAAAATCTTACAGGCTTCCGCAGATAGACGAGCGTCTGCGGCGAGAGAGGACAAACCATGAAGTGAAACTCCTCACAGACGCGCGCGCGGCAGGCGTTCCGACGCCGCAGGTGCTTGACGTAGACAAAACAAACAACAAAATCGTGATGGAGTTCGTCGAAGGAGAGCGTGTGAAGGAGTTTCTCGGCCATGCGACCCCCGCGCAGATGGAAAAGGCATGCCAGCGCATCGGCCGGTCCGTCGGCAGGCTGCATACGCGGAACATAACGCACGGCGACCTCACGACGTCCAACATGATAATTCACCGTGCCAGCGGTAAGGTATATTTCATCGACTTCGGGCTCGGCGGGTACTCGAACCGGGTGGAGGAGAAGGCGGTCGACCTGAAGCTGCTGCGCGACGCGTTAAGGGCCGCGCACTACAATATATTAAAGCGTTGCTGGAGAATTATTGTTGAAGGATACAAAAAGGAATATAAGGACGCCGAAGAAGTAATAAAACAGATAGACGTAATAGAGGGAAGGATGAGATATGCTGAGCGCGTTGCGAATCCCGAAGGGAAAGGACAGGTTTGAGACCGCGGAGAACTACTCGATGGCCGGCGTCGTGGCAGGCGCGGTTCTGTTTTCGTTGGGTGTGGGGTTGGCGGCATTCAGTCCGGCAGGCGTGCCTGCAGTTCTCGCGATGATCGGAGCGGTCGCCAGCTTCGTCTCGTCTGTCGCGCTGGTGTTTTCGTGGCTGGCGAAGGATTTGTTCGGCAGCGAAGACTAGCATTTTAAGCTTGCGATTATAAGAATTTGAGAGCAAAACAGGGCAAAGGTGCGCGGATGGCGAGGGTATACAGCCGGAAGAAGGGGAAGAGCGGGAGCAAACGGCCGATAGTCAGCAAGCCGAAGCGCTGGACGAAGCTCAAGAAAGCGGAGATAGAGGAGCTGATAATCAAGCTCGCGAAGGAGAGGAAGACGTCGGCGCAGATAGGCCTGATACTGCGCGACGGTCATGGCGTGCCGGACGTGAAGGTCGCGATCGGCAAGTCGGTGAGCGAGGTCATGCGGGCGGCCGATGTCTATCCGGAGCTGCCGGAGGACATGATGAGCCTGCTTCGCAAGTCGGTCACGCTGCGCAAGCACCTCGAGTTGAACAAGCCCGACAAGCACTCCAAGCGCGGGCTCGAGAACCTCGAGTCGAAGATACGCAGGCTCGGCAAGTACTACGTACGCGAGGGCCAGATGCCGAGGGGATGGAAGTACTCGCCAGAGGAAACCAAGCTGCTCGTGCAGAAGTGAGGCGATTCTCGCAAGCGTCAATATCGACTAGCGGAAGCGCGGCTTCGGAAAGCCAATTTAACCTGCGGCCGCATATTAGTTAAAGCGAAACGGAGTGGTCTGATTGTTTTTCGGGGAGATAGACAGCGCTGCGAAGATAGCAAAAGCGCTGATGAGACAGAAGAAAGTGAAGCTCGTCGCGCATTACGACGCCGACGGCCTGTGCTCGGCCTCGATAATGATGCGCGCGCTGATGCGCGAAGGCGTCGAGTTCGAGCTGCGCGTGCTGAAGCAGCTGACGGACGCGGAGATAGCCGAGCTTTCGGTCGAAGAAAGCGACTTCCTAGTCCTTGCGGACTTGGGCAGCGGACAGGTCGCCGGGCTCGCGGACATCTTGGGGAAGACGCAGGTACTGATACTGGACCACCACGACCCGGTGCGCAAGGAGCACATGAACCTCATACACATAAACCCGCTGCTGTTCAGCGAGGACGAGATATCCGCTTCCATGGTGTGCTACCTGTTCGCGAAGGCGCTGGACATCCGAAACACGGAGCTCATAGACCTCGCAGTGGTAGGCGCAATAGGCGACATAATGGACGAGAAATGGGAGCTGAAAGGCCTGGGCCGGAAGATTCTTGAGGAGGCGGAGACGCTGGGCAAGATATCGATGGAGCGCGGGATGAGACTCTACGGCCGCAACTCGAGGCCGCTGCACAAATCGCTCGAATACTCCACGGACGCGGTCATCCCCGGCATAACGGGCTCGGAGTCGAACGCCGTGCAGTTCCTTGCCGAACTCGGAATAGACCTCAAGGAGCAGGGCCGCTTCCGCAAGCTGAAGGACCTCTCGTTGGAGGAGCAGCAGCGGCTCGCGTCGGCGATAATCATGGAACGGTTGAAGGAGGGCATTGACGACGCCGAGGACGTATTCGGCGACGTATACAACCTCGTAGGCCGGCCGGAGGAACTGCAGGACGCGCGCGAGTTCGCAACGCTGCTGAACGCGTGCGGCCGGACGGGGAACTATCAAGTCGCCGTGCGGTTATGCATGGGCGACATGGACGCAATCAGCGCGTCGTGGGACATAATGGTTGCATACAGACAGATGCTGGCCGACGGCATGAACTGGATGCGCGACGGCCGCGTCTCGCAGCGCAGGACGCTTACGGTCATCGACGGCGCGCAGAAAATACCTGATACGATCATCGGTACGCTGTCATCGATGGCCCTGAACTCCGAGTTCGCGGAGCCGGGCAAGCTCGTCGTCGGGTTCGCGGACGCGGGCAACGGCAAGCTGAAGGTGTCCGCACGCATGCCAAGGGATTTAAGCTTCAACCTCCGAGATATTCTGGTAGACGCCGCGCGGGCGGTCAAAGGCGAGGCAGGCGGGCACACGTACGCCGCGGGTGCGCTGATAGACACGTCTCGAAAGGAAGAGTTTATTAAGGCGATTGAAAATAAGATAAGTAAACCATCTGAATGACGCGGTGATTTTGTTGGCGAAAAAGAGCAAGGCCGAGCAGTGGTACACCATAGTGGCGCCGAAGATGTTCGGCGAGGTGGAGTTCGGGCAGACGGTCGCGGCCGACCCCAAGACGCTCGTGGGGAGGAAGATATCAGCGAGCCTCATGGAGCTGGTAAACGACTTCCACAAGTACTACATGAAGTTCTCGTTCAAGGTAACCAAGGTGGACGGGACGCGCGCGCTGACCGAGTTCGCAGGGTCCGAGTGCATGCAAGACTATGTGTCCCGCATGGTCACCAGGTGGGCCAGGCGCGTGGATACGGTACAGGACCTGATTACGAAGGACGGGGTTCAAATCCGCGTCAAGGGCATCGCGATCATACCTAGGCGCGTGAAGAGCAGCGTGAAGGCTGCAGTCCGCGACGAGGTCCGCCGGACAGTAAAGGAGGAAATAACCGAGTCGACACTCGAGGACGTCCTCAAAGGCGTCATATCGGACAGCATAAAGAAGCACGTGCTGAGGAACGCGCAGAAGGTCTACCCGATGCGCAGCTTCGAGATACGCAAGATAGACATACTACCGCAGACGGCCGAGGAAAAGAAAGATACCAAGGCCGAGTAGATTCAGCTCGTTCTAGACAAAGCTCTGTATTATCGACGGGCCCACGAAGTTGAAGACCATCGCGGCCACGACCAAGGCGGCCGCAATCTTCACTACCAGCCTCGCGTGCCGCTTGGTGGCGGCCTCGGCTACGGCCTCGAGCATCAACCCCCCGTCGAACGGATAGAGGGGCAGCATGTTGAACATCGCGACGAACGGCCCCAGCGTGGTCAGCCACCACACGAGCGGGAAGAAAAAGTCGAGCATGAACCCGTCGGCCTCGGATGGCATCATCTTCGCGGAGAACCCGATGTACGGAATGGAGGAGTTCTCCGGCCTACCGGAGAGCACGACGCTGTACGCGGTGTTGTCAGCGACTATGCCTATCGTCTGGCCTGGAGTGTAGCCGTTGAGCGCCATCAGCGTGGTCACTAGCATCGAGACGTTCTTCGCCTCATCGGTCGTGACGTTCTGGCCGTTGAACAGGAGGTAGCCGTAGCTGAACGAATAGACGTCATATCCGACGCCCGCGCTCCTTGTTCCTATGCTCTGCACGGTCATCCCCGGCTTCAGCCCGGCCGAGGCCGCTCCGGTCCCATCGTACACGTCGATGAGCACCATTCCACTCGGCACTATCGAAGGCCATATGGCGTACTGTACGAGCAGCACTACGAAAAGCGAAATCGCGATGTTCGCCACCGATCCGGCCGCGAACACGCGCAGCCTGTCCGCGAGCTTCGCGCGCTTCAGCTCCGCCTCGTCGGGTTCGACGAACGCGCCCGGCCACACGAGAAGCTGCATGAGTCCGACGTTCTTTATGCGTATTCCGCAGGCGCGCGCTATGACGCCGTGCGCGAACTCGTGCGGTAGCAGGACGAACGGCACTATCAGTATCCAGAACCAGAACGGCACGCCGATGAACCCGAGTCCGCTGACTGGCGTCGGCTGCGGCAGCGGGATTATGAGCTGCATGGCCGGCACCTTCACGACCTGAGTGAGCACGAGGTGACTCGATAGCGCGAGCACGTAGACAGCGTACGCCATTATCGCGAACCCGGCGGCCACGCCAAGCGCGGACACGAACTTCCAGAACCTCGGCGACGCGTTCGCTACGCTATCTATCAGCCGCTTGCCGCGCTGCGTGCGGTACATCGCGAGCACGTAGTGGAACTCTATCCTACTACGGTTTACGAATATCAGCGCGGCAAGCGCGGCGAAGAACGCGGCTACGGACCAGAAATAAAGGTCGGACATAGAAGATTATTTGATTTCGGCCTTTATTAGAATTTTAAAATTGTGCAGGAGGCGGGATTCGAACCCGCGTAGCCACTAAGGCACTGGGTCCTGAACCCAGTCGAATTGACCAGACTATCGGACCCCTGCATGGTTTGCGCCAAAAATAAAACGCACGCGCGGTTATTAAAGCTATGGCCGCGCCGCTGCCGCGACCTCCGCGAACTTCTCGAGGTTCGGCTCGTCGTTCACCGGTATCCACATCTCCGTGGGCAGCAGGACCTTCAACATTTTGCCATCGCGCGCGAGCTGGCCGAGCACGGTGCGCTCGATTTTGATTTCCTTACCAGCATCTATTGCGCGTATCATATCGAATGCGTCCTCCGACATTCCGAATATCGCGGTGCTCGTGTCCATTGGTATGAACGGCTTCTCCGTAAATCTAACAACTTTCCCATCATTGTCCTCTACTACGCCATAAGGGTAGTTCTTGCCCGGAACGCACAATATCACGCACAGATAACCTGCCTTGAACGCAGCCACGACGATGGCCGCGAAGTCCCCGCCGAAGTTGGGGTAGTTGAGTATGATGTCATCCGGATAATGGCTGATGAAGGACTTGGTTATGAGGCCGCCGTCTATCGCGAATTTCATCGCGCCGCCAGAGCCGAGCTTCCCGTGCTCCACGGAATAGCGTATGCGCACGCCCAAAGCGCTCCCGTCCTTGTAGTAGTCGGCTATGCTTTGCCCGCGGTGTGTGTTGTCTATAAGCATGCACATGTCGTCGAACACTGCTGCGCGCCAGAGGTCTATCACGTGCCGGCTGATGGGTTTGCCAGCCACCTCTATCAGGTGCTTGGAATACTCGTCTTTAGTTATGTGTCTGAGCCTAGTCCCGGTGCCGCCCATAGAGAAAACTACCTGCAGTTTGCCCCTGTCGGCGGCAGCGATAGGCCGCACGTCCAGATCCTTCGCCGCGCCCGGCCGCATGTACAGATGTCCGCCGACCTTCGTGCACGTGGCCGTGAGCTGCGCCTCGGTTTCGTTCTCGTCCGTCAGTTCGTGCATCACGAATCGCCCAATAAGGAATTTAATGGAATATGACTATAATACCTTGAACTCCACGCACACCTTGTAGCGTCCGGGCGCGTACGGAAGCACCTTGCGCCTGCCCACGATTTCATATTTCAGCCCGCTTTCCCCCGCGAAATTCTCGATTGCCTTCTCCGTCGCCGCGTATATGCTGCCGTCCGCCTCGTTGCCCCAGCCGTACAAATGCACCACCGCCCCGCGTTTCGCGCACTTCGCTGCGACGTCGAGGAAGCCGGCCGCGCCGAGCGGAAGAGGCATCAGGACGCGGTCGCACATGCCGTACCACGGCGCGCACGCCTCGCGCACGTCGCCCTGTACAGGCACCACCTTGTGCGAGAGCTTGTTTATACGTACGTTGTGCTCCATGTATCTTACAGCTTCGGAATTGATCTCAACTGCCACGACCTTCTGCACGTCCGGCTGCGCTTTCGCGATTGCTATAGCGTACGGCCCGATGCCGGCGAACATGAGCATGACGAGCTCGCCGGGCTGGACCTGCGAAGCGACGCGCATGCGCTCCGTGCTCTCGCGGTTCGAGAAATACGCCTTCTGCGGGTCCACGAGAAGCTTGTACCCGTTCTCCATGTGCATCACTTCGGTGTTTTCATCGCCCGCGATGAGGATGTACTCGCGGATGCGGAACTCGCCCTCGCGCGCCGACTCTTTTTTCAGTACAGATACGACATGTTTGTTCCCCTTCATTATCCGTTCGGCCAGCTCCTTCTCGAGCCCGGCCTCGGCGTCATCGTCGCGCACCTCGACGATTGCGACAGCCTTCCCCTTCGAGCCGATCAAGTCGTACCCGCGCGCCATACGAATCAATAAGGTGACAGGCTTTTAATAGTTAATTCCAGTATCGAATTACAGGACGATGGAAATGTTGACGCTGGTAGGATTGGGGCTGTGGGACGAGAAGGACGTCACGCTGCGCGGCGTCGAAGCAGCGAAGGCGGCCGACGCCGTGTACATAGAGCTGTACACGAACGCGTGGCGAGGCAAGGGCGCGCTCGAAAAGATTGTAGGAAAGAAAATCACGGAGCTGAAGCGCGAGGATTTGGAGCAACGCGCCGCAAAACTCGTAGAAGAAGCGAAGTCAAAGGATGTTGTCCTTTTCGTATCGGGCGACCCGCTGGTTGCGACTACGCATTCGATGATTTTGAACGACGCGAAAAAAGCCGGCGTAGGGACAATGATCGTGCACAACGCGTCGATAGTTTCCGCTATCGGGGAGACGGGGCTGCACGTTTACAAGTTCGGCGCGACTGCGACCGTGCCTTTCAAGGAGAAGACGGCCGGCGAACCGCCAGAATCTGTGTACGATACAATAAAGGCGAACAAAGAACGAGGCCTGCACACATTGCTCCTTCTGGACATAACGCCAGAACGCTGCATGACGCCGAACGAAGCGATGTGCACGCTGTTGGAGCTGGAAAAGGAACGCGAAGAGAAAGTCTTTATAGATGAAACGGAAATCGTTGTGCTCGCGCGGGCCGGCGCCCATGACTCGAAGATAACGTTCGGCAGGGTACGCGAGCTGAAAGATTCGAACTTCGGGGAGCCTCCGATGGGGTTGATAGTGCCTGGCAAGATGCACTTTTCGGAGCGCGAATACCTAGGACAGTGCAGATAAGTTTAAATACTACTTAAAAGTAACAACAAATAGGTAGTTTGGATGGTTACGGCGAAGGAACGGATGGAGGCCATTCTTGGGGAGTTGCCTCAGTACAAAACATTCGATAAGGCAGCCCTAACGTTGAATTTGTATGCCTCCTTTAGGGAAGGCATAGAGAAGGAACTTGGGACGATTTACAACACAGTCTACGGCAATCCCGTGTTCGACGGGGGCTCTATAAAGAACGTCCTTGATGCCCTGGAAAATTATAATAAACTAGTCGATGAAAGACTGGTTGACGCGCCTAATGTTCTTGCCAGCGACCAGAAGCTGGGACCCGATTACATGGAACTCCTCCTTATCAGGAGCGAGCAGTTGGCTCACATAAAGACCGATGTGTTGAATTATCTCAAGTACGCAGAAGGCAAAAATTCATACAACTTGGTAATTTACGAAGCGGCTGCAAAGAAAGCAGAATCGGACAAAGCCGCGGCAGAAAAGGCCGCAAAGGACACGGACAAGTTCCTTGGCGGATTCGATGGACTCTACAAGGCCCTCAACAAAATAAAGCCGTCCAGACTCAAGAAAAAGACGAAGAAGTAACTTATTCCTCGTATATGGGCGTTGGCGTGTATCCCACAACTTTCTTGCCCTTTTTCTTCTCTTCGCCGCGCGTCATGTAAAAGACTATCAGCAGGAATATCAGTATCAGCGCAAGCGTGACAATGTCCTGCGACGACAGGTCCAGCCATGGCAGCGCTATGCGGCCGAAGCTTATGCCGAATATCTCCGGCGCGCCCGATCCGAAGAAGATTGCAAGCGTGGCGAGCAGCGCGAACGGGATAAGGTATTTCACGTACTTCGCCGGCTCCTTCATAACCTCGCCTATCTTGTCGTGCGGTATTATCATGTAGAATATCATGACGAAGCACAGCATGGTCGTCAGTATGACCATGGTCTGCGTGAAGAAAGTACCGAAGAACACGGTCATGGACACGCCCACGGGCGAGACCATGACGAAAAGCGCGGCCACGACGGAGATGACGACGTTTATGTTGCGCACGCGGCGCTCCTTGTCCTCGTCGCCGAATATCTTAGACTTGCTCAGAAGGCCGTAGAAAATGGCGAACATCAGCACGAACGGCAGGTAGAACTCGAAGACGCCGTACGACTTCCAGAGCTCCAGTATGTCAGCAAGCGCCATCCATAATCACATCTCAAGGCTTGGGTTTCTCCTCGTGCGTGAGCCAGACTATGGTCACGATGAGCAGTATGAACCCGCCCAGCACCACCGCGTCGTTCGTGGATATGCTTATCGATGGCATCGCGGGTATGGGTATCTGCGTGCCGACGCCCGGGATGTCGAGCTGGCCTAAAATCGACATGCCGCCGCTGTACACGAACACCGCACCAGCGAGCAGGACGGTTATCAGTATCAGCACCGCGTTCCACTTGCCCGACTGCTTGCCTGGTATCTGTATGCCGGCCAGCGCGCCCAGCACGTACAGGACCATCATTGTGCCAAGCAGCGTCACCACTATCATTATGGTTCCGGTGAACATCGAGCCGAAGAATGCGGCGAGCGTCACGCCCACGGGCGTGTATCCTATTATGAAAAGCGAGAGGACTACGGAAACTATCAGATTGACGTTCCTGCCGACGCGCTCGGTTCCGAATATGTTGGCCTTCTCTAGTATGCCGTAGATTATGGCGAACGAAAGCACGAATGGCAGGAAGAAGTCAAAAACACCAAGCTCCATGCCAGTCAAAAGCAGATCCTCGAACCCAACCATAGTCAGCCACACCCTTCTATTTCTTGCCCTCGCTGTTGTTATTGCCGCCTCCCCAAACCATTATGAACACGGTCCCAAGCAGGAGCCCTAGCATCAGGACGCTCGATACGTTCTCGTCCGTCCAGAACCCCTCCCCTACTCCGACAGGCAGGAACACGTTTACAAGCCCGCTTGACACGAGCACGGCCGCGGCCACGACGAAGCTTATGAAAAGCAACTTGCCGCCGTGCTTCTTAAGTATGTCCAGGCTCTTGAGCTCGGCCGCGAGGTCGGGCGGGAAGAACATGCTGGTTATCAGCATGCCGACGAGCACGACGAGCGTCGCAGTTGTGCCCTGCAGGAAGAAAGACGCAAGTCCGGTCTCTATGTCCACCCCGAGTATTATGGGCGCGGCCCAGACCATGAAGGCTGCTATGAGGGACACGACGGCGTTCACGGTTATCGCGCGGAACTCGTCCCCGAATATGCGCGACTTGCGCAGCAGCCCGTAGAATATCGTGGCCGTGAGCATGAACGGCAGCAGGAACTGGAACATACCCATGTCCCTCATCCTCAGGATTACGGTCTCGAACACGTTCGCCATGCTTTGCACCTTTCAACTCTTGGTAACCACGACCGAGCTAGCGACTATAAGCAACAGTATCGCCACCACCACGCCGGCCGTCATTATCGGCACCTCGGCAGGCACGCTGGGCATACCCTCGCTGCCCTTCGGGAAGTTCCACAATACAGACACGGCCCCGCTGATCACCGCTATCGCTATGCCTATCGCTATCGTGTTCATGAGCATGCCCCTGCTGCTGAAGCTCTTCGTGAGGAACTCCGGCAGGTCCGGGTAGAAGAAGCTGGCCATCAGGAAGGCCACAAGAAAGACCATGATGAAGACCGTGGTCTGCGTGAAGAAGGACGCGAAAGGCGTCACCAGGCTGTAACCGACTATCACCGGGTAGCCGAATATGAAAAAGGATATGACGAACGCTATCGTGCCGTTTATGACAGTGGACTCGCCGAGTATCTTGGCCCTCTTCAGCACGGCGTAGAAGAGCGCCAGCGCGAACACGAATATCAGGAGGTCGTACATCCCGACGTCTACCATCTTGGAAATGACGGTTGTGAACAAGTTTTCCATCCGATTCACCGGCGGCCGCGCCCCGCATGCTGCGCATTGGACTAATTAGATTTCGTTTGCGAGAAATTTAAGGGTTCACTTTTTGAGTGACAGCATCTGAAGCTCGTCGTCCACGTCGCGGGCCCTCTTCTGCCACTCCTTTGCATCGTGGTTCCTGCCAGCGTCCGCGGCGTCCCTGGCCTTTTCGAGGTATTTGCGCTTCTTCTTTATCAGGTTTTCAACCCTCCCTGACGGCTCGACGTGCTCGTAGTATATGTCCCTCCCGCTGCCGAACATCCACGCCAGCGTGCCGAAGATGAACAGCACCCCGAACGCCGCGATCGCGACCTGCGCGCCCAGCTGGGCCACGTACGTGGTGAAAAGCGTGAACTGCGGGCTCGCCGCGACCATTATGGTCAGGGCTACGGCCAAGACGGTGTTTATCTTCCTGTCGAAGACCCTGACAGAGTTCAGCAGCGCCCAGAGTATGGCGAACACTATCATCATCGGCAGGAACAGACTCTGGAAGATCTGGTCGGCCTGCATGCCGAACAAATCCTCGAGCGCCATAATTAATATTCCGCGCAGAAGTTTAAATTAGGCGCTCATCGAAAGGTGTGTTTCGTGTATGGTACGGTCAGAGTGCGCTACGAATATGCAAGACGCATGCTAGACTTTTTCTTGAATTCCAAGTCAATCCCGGCCACGGACTACTCGGCGATGCTGGGCGGCTACCCCTACATGGGATATGCCAAAGGCGGCCTCCTGAAAGGATTGGTCTCCGACTTCGACGGGGTTTTCGAGCGGCCGGATGCGAAACCGCTGTACATAGACACGACTGTGGAATTGGGAAGAGAAAACAGGACTTTGGGAGAAAGAATTGGCGACGTGTGGTCGATTTTGAAGCATCTGATAACGCCTGCAGACGTGCCGGCCGTGGAGGCTGCTATAGGTAAACTGTACACGTATTGCGGCCTGACGTATGGCCAGTACATGGAGGCCAACAGGAAAGCGGCCGAGAAATTCATAAGAGATTCGCTCGTTAAGGGTGCGAAAGCGTACATATCGAAACTGGGGGATGAGATGGGGTACGTGCCGGCGATTGTTTCCGGGGGTTACAAACCCGCGCTCGGCATCGTTTGCAACCACTTGGGCATCCAGGCCGAAAATGTATACGCTACAGAATTGGGCTTCCACGGCCACACCGTTACCGCGAAACTCATGGTCGGTGAAAGGAAACCCGAAGCTAAGGACACTTTCCTGAAGCACAAGAACTCCATGTTGAAAATGGGGATTGGGGCAGAATACGGCTGCCATTTCATAATAGACGATAATCCATCCGAGCTTGAGGCACCTTTCATAAAGTCCGGCTTGAACCCGTCCCTGATAACAGGGAACTTCGAGCGGAAGGAATTGCCTTTCGACGTGTCGGCGCCATGCCCGGAAGCCAGGGAGGACATGACTAGGCTCATACCTCCGATGTACAGGTACGAATACGGTTGGGTCGCAGTGAACACTACGGACGCGAAGACCGAGCACGATATGATATGTTCGACATTGGATGTGAAGGAAGCACTTGCCCGCGGGCCGCCGTACGATTCCAAAACCGGCATCGTATCGAGAGCAAATGAGGTGATTTCCACGAAGGAAGCGCGCGGTCTGGTACACGACGCTGACGGCATAAGGAATATGCTGGCAAGGTTCCTCATATTCGAGGGGTCCGAATCAGAGCAACTTGCAAGAAACATCATGGAGTATTTCGACAATTATATTCCAGAAACGCATGCGAAGACGGGAATGCTGTCGAATCTGGTGTAGCGTGGATAAGCAAATCGTATGCGTTATTTGGATTCTAGGAACTCTTTCAAGTGGAAGGAATAGGTTTTAACGAGTTCCTTGCGAGTCTCGTCGAGCTGGTCGTCGCCCTTCAACCCTTTCAATGCGGTAATCAGATTCCAGGACTCCTTGAGAAACTCTTTCTTGTCCGGGTCCAATCCTTCATCGCCATCCAAGCTTGACAGTAGCGTCTTTTCCAAAATCCTTACAGATCTGTTTAGAGTAGGCTTGAAGTCTATGCTGAGGCTGTTCGATCCCACGTTCTCCATTAGCTTCTTTTGCAGGTGGCCGAGCTCTGCAAACGCGTCTTCGTTCTTCGGGAATATTTTAACGGGCACGGACTGCTGAATTTGTGCCGACTGCTCCAGCTGTTCGCCGAGCTCCATTATCCTTTCGTAGGCGGCGTCCAGCAGCTCCTTAAACCGCAGGATGTCCTTGGGCTCGGATATCTCGGAATCGCTTATTCCATGATATGGCTTTAGTACGCCGAAAAGCGCTTCCATGCTGGCGATCGCCGGCATCAGGTTTTTCATGATATCCTCTTCCATGGTGTAGGATTTCTTCGGGTGCAGATAGTCATGAGCGTCGTTGTAGTGTTCCTCCGATTCCGCTAGCGGATCCACGGCTTTCAGCCCGCTCAGCATCCCAGCGAGCTCAGAATACATTGTCCCGTGCGGGCCGAGTAAAAGCTCTCTTGAATCATGTATCAAGGATTTGCCATCCGGAATACTTGGAACGTTTTCCTTGATGTACTTAAAATTTCTCATGATGGACACGACACTTTCCTTCGCCGCAGGATTCCTTTTCGGCATCTTGGCCACGGCCACCAAATCGGACTTTCGCAAAATTGCCGGCAGGTTTTCATAAATTTCAGCCACAAGCCTATCGCGCGCTTTCCCCGCGAATATACTTCCTTTGCCCTTTCCCGCGACGGCGTCTTTTAGCACAGTTTCGGTTTCTTTCATGTTCGCCAGTTCTTGGTATATTCTCAGGGCGTCTATCCCTATTTTGACGCCATCAAAATACCGCATGTTCGACTCTACGTCTAAGAAGTAACTTTTTTTGCCGAGGCCGTAAAGGTTTCGCGCGGCGCGCCGGAAGGAGACGTAATCGGCGATTTCTTCGACCGACATATCATGATATTGGTATGTAAAGGATTTGTGTCATAGGCTTCAGCACCGAAAAGCTTATATACAGCTACTTGAAAGTAGTAACATTATGGCCAGAAACATGGACGATGCCATGGACGGGTTCCTGTCAAAAGTAGATGGGTTTTG
>JBDRGB010000023.1:0-5375 GCA_043818155.1 Candidatus Aenigmatarchaeota archaeon
TGGTCGGCACCCTCGCGCGCCACAGCACGTCCCCTGTGCTCCCGTCGATGTAGTAGACCCATCCGCCGACGGTGCCAATCGCCACGCGCGAGCCGTCCGAGCTTATCGCCCCCGTGCCCGCCGTGTGGTCCGGAATACGGAAGCTCCACCTGGGTTTGCCGGCCGGGTCGAACGAGAAAAGCGTCCTGCCCTTTCCGGCCGCATACGTGTTGCCGTCCGAGTCTATCGCAAGGAACATGGCGAACTCGCCTATGTAGTTCTCCCAGACAAGGTCGCCGCTCGCGGTGTCGTACATCGCGGTGTCCCCGCCGCCCAGCCCTACGACGAACTTCGAGTCGTCCGCGTTGAACCTCGAGTTCCTCAGCCACATGTCCCTGCCGCCGAATCCCCTCGACATGCTTCCGTCCGATGCCTTGAAAAGCGCAAAGTCGTACGTGCCGTCGGTTGCCTTGGCTGGCCCCGTCACAAGCCACTGACCGTCGTGCGACAGCTCCACCTCGCGGTTCATACCGCCGCCGTCATAGCTCCACTTCAGGCTGCCGTCGGCGGCGTTGACGACGTACGCGCGGTCGTCGCTGCATCCGGCCGCTACCAGCGAGCCGTCGCGCGAGATGTCTATGCCCCAGCACTCGTTGCCCGTGGGGTATTCCCACAGCTGCGCGCCCGTCTCCGCATCGAAAAGGTAGAAGTTCGTCGGCTTGTCCAGCTGCGGCGGATGCTTGGCCTGGGACGCCACTACGCGCGTCCAGCCATCGTCCACGACCACCCAGAAGAAGCCGTAATAGTCGCTGACCTTCTGTTCCCAGTCGAGACTGTACTTCTGCGCCGGCTTCTCGGGTTCGAGATAAATGTCCAGCCTCAGCTTCTCGCCGCGTTTCGCGGAAACTCCGCCCGTGTACGAATATTCGTATCCGTCCGCGTCGACCACCACGAAATTCGCCAACGACGCGTATGACGTTTCTTGGCCTCCAAGGAAGGCATTGACGGCTTCCTCGCTCACGATCGGAAGCGCATACCTGCCTTCGCTGTCCGTCCTTTCATTGAACGAATCCCTTCCACTGAACGAAAAGGCCTGGACGTCCACGCCAGCCACAGGCAAGCCTGCGGGTTTGTCGAGGACGTAGCCGTACAGCATCGCGTCGTACGCGATCTTCGACTCCTCCTGGCTGCCGCTGTAGAACTTGACGCGCGCCGTGACCTTGTCCAAGTTGCCGGAGTCCTGCCACATGTCGAAGTCCATGTCGAACTGTCCCTCGGCGTCGTTCGACGAGAAGTAGTGGAGCGCCCTCTCCTCGCCCGGCTGGAGAGTCATGCTCTCTGGATGGAACGCGAAGAAGTGCAGGTTCCAGCTCGCCGGCTTCGACGCCTGTGTTATGCTGAAAGTCTCTGCAGACGCGCCCGTATTCAGCACGTGCATGAAAAAGTCAGCGCCCAGCGAGAACATCGGATACGACGCGGCCACCGAATAGTATTTGATTTCGATGTCGCCCAGCATGAGCGTCTTGTTCTCGCCGGGCATCGGAGGCCCCTGCAGCGGCTTGGTCGCGTCGAACGGCGGTGTCCTGAACCCCTCCATACCGTTGCCGGCCTGCGAACCTCCGGGCTGTCCGCCTTCGGGTCCTGCCGCAGTCCCGTTGGGGTTTTGCCCGGGCTGGCGCACGCAGCCGCTTACGAAAACCATCGAAGCCATGAGAATGAGTGAGATGCAGAGAAGCGGCCGCTTCCCGGTAAAACTCATATTACATATCTAACGCACTGGAAGAAAACCGTTGCGGTCTGGCGCGCGTCACACGAAGAGCTTCAGCACTATCTCGAACGCGACGAGCGCGACCACGAGGTAGATGACTTGTTTGGGCTTGAGCTTGAACTTCTCCTCGCCCTCCTCGCCGAACCTCAGCAGCCCGCCCGCGCCGCTGGGCATGTATACGCGGTCCTTCTTCACCATGTCGATCAGCTTCGGTTAGATGTTATCTTCGCCAGCTAACTATTAAACCTTTGCAGGGAATACACCATGCACCAGTACTAGCCCGTCCGCATCCACCCTGTACAGGCGATGGGTGCTCCTGAATTCCAACGATTCCAACCTTTCGTTTATCTCCGGCTCGATGTTCTTCCCGTCGATGAAATACTCGGAGAGCACGCACACGTTGAGGATGTCATCGCGCCTTTCGGCCCAGCCGACGTATTGCCTGACCTTCCCGCCGAGTTCCTTGGGTCTGAAGGAGATATGATACAGGCTGGCTTCTTTCATAAGCTGCATCGCGCGAGAATCCAGCACGTCAGGCACGAGCGCCATACTGTGAATTTGGACAGTTAAGCTGAAAAGGGGTTCAAAAGAAGGAAAATTGGGCGGCGTGCCGGACATACGCATAGTTCCTTCAGCGGAACTATACCTCCGAAAGTGGTATATCAATCATAAGCCAATAATCAACCTTAATGATAACGATGAATCACAATGAAGTGTTTTATCACTGGTATGACGAACCAGATAGTTCTATCGTGGAGATAGACAAAAAAAAGTTGAAAAATATATTTCCAATTTCGGCTTCGTCTAAATTTGCTTTTCTGAATTATAAAAAGAACAAAGCTAGGGTGAAAAGTTTAAAGAGATTATGCGAAAATTCTGACATCAGTTACGATGGGATGGAAGACAGCTCGATTGTTAGTATAAACGATGGGATAAAATTCCCCATACGTCTAGATGTTCCTGATTTTGCCAAACTCATCGCAGCAGCGGAAAACGAAGGGCACTTGGAAACTGGAAAATATTTGTTTGAATACTACAACAAGGATTTAATCCTGCACAAGATTGTGAGGATGTGTATCTTCAAAATGTTCGGAAAAATTACCAACTTCCCGAAACTAAGAGGCAATGCTCTGAGAACGTACTCTTACGGGACAGTAACCAGAGCTTTGTTCAAGGCAGGCGTGGCAGTGGGGGACAAACCTTTGGCGAACCCTAAGCTGTCGTACATAATAAAAGATAACCCACAATTTGCAAAATATTATTTTTCTCAAACATTGGCGGAGGAAGCATGCACCTCTTTTAGATTTAAAAAGAGGATGTACCTTTCCCTATCCATAAAATATGGAAGATCCGTCGATGTCACTGAAATACTAACAAAAAATTTCAAAAAACAGCTAGAAAACGAACAAGTGCCATTTAAGAAATTGCCTGCCAATGTTCAAGATGCAATTAAAAAGAAACCTCCTTTGATAATCAAAGAAGAAAAAGAATTGTTAGAATCCGTTGGTATTAGTTGTTATTTAAGGCCAGCGTTTGTTTACAAAATAAAAAAGAGAGGTTGTGTAAGGACGCATTGGACTCTTGTTATAGAAAAAACGAAGTCCGTCGAGTTGTTCTATAAGAATTTCAGGCTCATAACTGATGTGGAAGACACCCCAATCAAAGTGAAGGAGTTCTCAGAAAAATTCAGAATTTGGAAAGAATACAAAGGAAGAAAGCTCGATGAAAATGAAATAATGCTAATAAAAAATGCCAGCGATGAGTGGAGCAAAATAAAAAAGGGTGGCGTCCCGGCGACATAGCCCATCTTTTGTTTCGGCCTCTGGCTCTCGCCGCGGGCTTAGGCAGCATTTGTCTTAGCGCATTGGTTTGCTTGCATCTCCTTGGGGCCTTCCATCCGTTTCATCCCGCGCGCTTGCGCGCTTGGGTCTCGTTTCTGATATGGTCGGATGCCTCTCGGCGTGCCGCTCGCGCGGCCCCCTCGATGGATGGAACTTCCTCAGCCCGCGTTTGACCGCAGGCCGAAGCTACCTGTCCGGCTCGCCGAAAATCTATTGTCCCCACCTGCTTATAAACCTTGTATTCCGGGCACGGCGGATGGAAAGAGTGTTGAAGATCCATGACCACTGAACAAAAGCCGCGTTGTGGATTTGCTATCGGGGCGTTTGGAAAGCTTTAAATTATAACGCTGTTATAAAATAAAACAGGCGAAAAAGAAAACAGGTGCTTCGATGGACGTCGAGAAGATACGTGCGGATTTTCCCGCGCTGCAGCAGAAGTTCAACGGCAAGCCCGTCATATACATGGATTCAGCATGCATGTCGCTGCGGCCGAGGCAGGTGGTCGAGGCGATGGACGAGTACTACTACAAGTACCCGGGCTGTGCTGGCAGGAGCATCCACAAGTTCGGAACGATGGTCACGGACAAATACGAAGCGGCGCGCGCACGCATAGCCAAGTTCATCAACGCGAAGGACGAGAAGGAGATAGTTTTCACGCGCAACACCACCGAGGGCATAAACATCGTCGCGAACTCGCTCGAGCTCAAGCCCGGCGACGCGGTCGTGACGAGCGACCGCGAGCACAACTCGAACCTGCTTCCATGGCAGCTGCTGGCTAAGCGCAAGGGCGTTAAGCATGAGATCGTCTATTCAAGCGGGCCCGGCTCGACGTTCGACCTAGGCGAGTTCGAGCGCCGCGTGAAGATGCTCGGCAGCAAGCTGAAGCTCGTGTCGATTGTGCACACATCCAACCTTGACGGCTATACGCTCCCGGCCAAGGAAATCATAGAAATTGCGCACAGCGCGGGCGCGATCGTCATGCTCGACGGCGCGCAGAGCGTGCCGCACATGCGCACGGACGTGCGAAAGCTCGACGTGGACGTGCTCGCTTTCTCAGGTCACAAGATGCTCGGCCCGAGCGGCGTGGGCGTGCTGTATGGAAAGTACGAGCTGCTCGAGAAGATGCAGCCGTTCCTCGTGGGCGGGGACACTGTGCAGAACACGACGTACGACTCGTGCGTCTTCCTGCAGCCGCCGGAGAAGTTCGAGGCCGGGCTGCAGAACTACGCCGGCGCGATCGGGCTTGCGGCTGCTGCGGACTACCTGTACAAGAACGGGTTGGACGAGTGCGAGCGGCACGAAACCGGGCTGAACAAGATAATAACGGACGGCATATCCGGCATACGCGGGCTGACCATGCTCGGCCCGGCAGACCCGATGCTGCGCGGAGGCATCGTCTCGTTCAACATCGAGGGCATGTTCCCGCACGACATAGCGATCATGCTCGACGACTCCGCCAACATAATGATACGCTCGGGCGCGCACTGCGTGCACTCGTGGTTCAACGCGCACTTGCTCCGGGGCTCGGCGCGCGCGTCGCTCTACCTGTACAACACGAAAGAGGAGGCTGCCACATTTGTTGAAAAGCTGAAAGAAATCGCGCAGCTTGCCTAGCTTTGGGCAGTAAGCTTCACTACGCAATAGTTAGATAACCCGTTTGGCATGCGCTTGCTGTACATAGTCTAAAGGTGTGAGTTCCCGGAGACAGAGAAGTTAAAAATGTTACTGTAGCTAATCTGCCTGGATAAACCAAACACGTGCCCGGTGGAGTCGCAGTTGTCGTGGTT
>JBDRGB010000024.1:0-41132 GCA_043818155.1 Candidatus Aenigmatarchaeota archaeon
ATGGACGTCGAGACGAGGATGGACATAATCAGGCGCGTCGGCGAAGAGATAATAACCGAGGACGAGCTGCGGCAGCTGCTGCAGACCAAGCAACGTCCCGTGGCGTACGACGGCTTCGAGCCCAGCGGGCTGGCGCATATCGCATTCGGCGTGTTCCGCGCGATAAACGTGCAGGACATGATAGACGCAGGCGTGCACTTCAAGCTGTGGGTGGCGGACTGGTTCGCGTGGCTCAACAACAAGCTCGGCGGGGACATGGAGAAGATACAGCAGTGCGGGAAGTACTTCGTCGAGGTATGGAAGGCCGCGGGCATACCAATGGACAAGGTGACGGTGCAGTGGACCAGCGAGGCCGTAGTGGACCCGGAGTACTGGAAGAAGGTCGTGCTCATAGCGAAGAACACCACTGTGCAGCGCGCCACACGATGCCTCTCGATCGCGGGCCGCACCGCCGGCGAGGTCAAGCAGACTGCGCTCCTGTTCTATCCGATGATGCAGACCGCGGACATCTTCTGGCTGAAGGCCGACATCTGCCAGCTCGGTTTGGACCAGCGCCGCGCCAACATGCTGGCGCGCGAGGTCGGGCCGAAGCTCGGTTGGTGGAAGCCGGTGATCGTCAGCCATCACATGTTAATGGGACTGGAGGGGCAGAAGGCGCCCGACGGGCTGGATGAGAACCGCGCTTTCGATGTTCAAATCAGCTCCAAGATGAGCAAGAGCAAGCCTAACACTGCGATATTCGTGCACGACACGAAGCAGCAGATCGAAGATAAGCTGAACAAGGCTTTCTGCCCAGAGAAGCAGGTCGAGGGCAACCCCGTGTTGGAATACTGCAAGTACATAATTTTCCGCAAGCGGGACGAGATGGTGTTCAAGCGCCCGTCCAAGTTCGGCGGCGAGCTCGAGGTGCAATCGTACGGCGAGCTCGAGCGCGTCTATCGCGAAGGCAAGCTGCATCCGATGGACCTGAAGGCCGGGACCGCCGAGGCGCTCGACGTAATCGTGCGGCCGATACGCGAGCACTTCGAAAAAAACAAGAAGGCGCGCGAGCTGTACGAGACAGTGAAGCGGACGCAGGTAACGAGATGAAATGTCCGAACCTGCCTTTGGCCGGGTTCACATGAGCTTCTTGTGCGTTTGCATCTTGTACGCAACCACGCCCGACACGGCCACCGCGGCGCCTATCATCAGCGACTCCGGGCTGAGGTGGAGCAACAGCGCGGCCGCGGCCACCATCCCCATCAACGGAAGCACTGGAAACTTGCCGATATTCAGCGGGGTGCGGAACTCTCGCTTCGCGTTTGGCATCGAATAGCGCAGCAATATTACCGACGCGTTCACAAACATGAAAATGCACAGCATGCACATGTCAGTCACGCTCGCCACGACTTTTATCTGTCCTATGAACACGAACGCGACGGCAAGCGCCATTGAGACGGACAGGGACACCCACGGAGTGAACCGTTTCTTGTGCACGCGCGACAACACGCCGGGCAGCGAGCCGTCCCGCGCCATGCCGTACATCATCCTGGAGCCCACCACCAGGCCCAGGAGCACGGTGTTCGCGGTAGCGAAAAGCGCTATCACCGACATGAGCCAGAACGCGTTTCCGCCTAGCACCGAGGAGACTGCGAGCGCCAGAGGCGCCTTCGACGCCGCGAGGTCCTCCCAGCCGACCAGGCTAACGACCGCCATGCCGACCAGCACGTACAGCACCGTTGTTATCGCGACGGCCGCTATTAGCGCCTTCGGCAAGACCTTCCTCGGGTTCTTCGCCTCCTCGCTTATGTTCGCGATGTCCTCGAAACCTATGTACGCGAAGAATATGAGCGCCGCCCCGGACATGACGCCGCTCACGCCGTTCGGCATCTCGAAATAGTCGACAGAGCCGTAATGCCCGAAAAACAAAGCTAACAGTACGACGAACACGAGTCCGGCCACCTCCACGAGAGAAAACACCGTGTTCAGTCTTGTCGTCTCCCTGATGCCCCAGAAGTTCACGACCGACATCACCGATATCAGCGCGATTGCGGACAGCACGACTGGCGCGCCGACGAGCTCGTGCAGGTATCCTGCGAACCCCAAGGCAACCGCCGCGGTCGCTATCACACTCGCGAATATTGCGATCCACCCGACATCGAACGCCAACAGCCTGCTCTTGAACGCGTTCTTGACATACACGTATTCGGCCGCCGCCTTTGGAAACATGGATATCAGCTCCATGTAGCTCAGTCCGGTGAGCAGGCCCACAAGAGCGGCCATCGCGAACGACATCCAGACCGAGTTGCCGGCCATGCCTGCGGCCTCGCCTATGAGAGCGTATACGCCGGCGCCCAGTATTATGCCGACCCCGTATATCGTCGCCTCCCAGAAGCCGATTTCTCGCTTGAGGCCCGGTTTGCCCCGGCCGCGCGTTTTCGCGGTTTTCATAAACTATATAACGTTTCCCGTTTAATTAGTTTTAACGTCGGGAAAAGGTGCGAAGAACATGCCGAGCGAGGCCGGATGCGACAGCAAGAATAGCTCCTGTACTTCGTCCAGCTCCGGATCTTCGTCATCTTCCAGCTCGTCCAGTGTGTCTGGCTCCTCTGCGTGCTAGACCCATTGGAAAAGTTCTAACCTGATTCTGGATGCTTCTGAAGGAACTGGTTAGATGCAAGTATGTTAAAACCGGAAGGTGGTTGCATGGTGTTCGCCAATATGACTGTTGAAGAATTACGTAAGCTCGATGAACATGAAATAGAGACGCCGTCACCGTTCTTCCTGATGCGGAATCTGATGCACGCAGAAGAACTCAGGGAGTTGGGCGTTGCACGCGTGACTTACGGAGTAATGGGAAGGTCCGTGAGTTTGCACATATACCCGGAGAAGTCCGGCAACATGGAAAAAATAAAGGAGGCCGTCCGTCCCTACGTCGACAAATACAAAGGCGAAACAACAAAATAATCTACCTGAAAACTTGAAATAAAAGGAAAACAGAATTTAATGCAGACGGGTGCAATGTATGTTGGACATCAAGCTGATTCGCGAGACGCCTGATATAGTGCGTGAAAACCTCGAACGCAGGCACGACAAGGACAAGCTGAAGCTCTTAGACAAGGTGCTGAAAGTTGACGAAAAGTGGCGCAAACTTACGGCCGAAGTGAACGACCTGCGGAGCAAGCGCAACGCGACCAGCATCGAAATCGCAAACCTAAAGAAAGAGGGTAGGGAGAAGGACGCCGAAGCCAAGATCAAGGAAGCGGCGAGAATCCCCGTGCGCATCAGGCAACTCGAATCGAAGCAGGAACAGCTAGCGGAGGAGCTGCGCATCGGGCTGATGAGCCTGCCTAACATGCTTCACGAGAGCGTCCCTTTCGGGAAGGACGACCACGACAACTTAGAGGTACGGCGCGTTGGAGAGCCCCCGGCGTTCGGCTTCGAACCGAGGAACCACGTGGACATACTCAACGACCTTGGGCTGATGGACGAGGAGCGCGCTGCGAAGGTCGCTGGCAGCGGGTTCGTCTACCTGAAGGGACAGCTCGCCATGCTCGACCTCGCGATACAGCGGTTCGCGCTCGAGTTCCTGATCAAGCGCGGCTTCATGGTGGTGGAGCCGCCGTTCATGATGAACCGCAAGTCGTACGAGGGCGTGACAGACCTGGGCGATTTCGGGAACGTTATGTACAAAATTGAGGGCGACGACCTTTATCTGATCGCGACGAGCGAGCACCCCATGGGCGCCATGTACCGCGACGAGATTCTTGACAAGCGGCAGATGCCGATGCGCTTCGCGGGCATCAGCCCGTGCTTCCGCCGCGAAGTGGGCGCGCACGGCAAATACACCAAAGGCCTTTTCCGCATGCACCAGTTCAACAAGGTCGAGCAGTTCGTGTTCTGCCTGCCGGAGCAGAGCTGGCAGTTGCACGAGGAGCTGCAGAAGAACAGCGAGGACCTGTACCGGGCGCTCGGGCTGCACTACCGAGTCGTTAACGTGTGCACGGGCGACATAGGCAGCATCGCGGCGAAGAAGTACGACACCGAGGTGTGGATGGCGGACGGGCAGTTCCGCGAGATAGGCAGCAACTCGAACTGTACGGACTACCAGGCGCGGCGGCTGAACATCAGGTGGCGCGAGGCGCCGAACAACCCGGTAATGGGGGTCGTACACACGCTGAACAACACCGCACTCGCGACGAGCCGCACGATGCTCGCGATAATCGAGCAGTTCCAGCAGGCGGACGGGACGATAAGGATTCCGGAGGCTTTGCGTCCTTACATGGACGGCGCCGAGTTTATAGGTAAGAAGTGAGAACTTACATTAAAAGGCGGGACTAGACGATAAAACTGAAAACAATCATTATCGCGTCACCCGCCCAGAGCGTGAACAGCAGCGCGAGCGGGAAAGCCGGCGCGAACCTAACTCCTTCCTTTACCCGGACGCGCCGGACGCCGGATCTTTTGATGCGCCGTATGTCCGCGGCCGTGACGCCCTCCCATATCTTCGAGCTGTCGAGCACGTCGCCGACGCACAGCCTGCTTACTGGGACCGTCCGCTTGAAACCGACGTTCTCGACCGCGTGCGCGAACTTCCACACCAGGAAGATGCACGCGGCCGCAGCCACCGGCATCAGGGAGTTCGACAGCATCGACGACGGGTCGATATGCATTCCGAAGTTCCGGTAAAGCATCAAGTTGATTCCGGTGAACGCTATGAACAGCGCGGCCGCGATTGCCAGGAAGACGCGGCTGCTCGCCTTGACGTCGTTGCCGAAAGCTGCGAACACTCCGCGGTTGCGCGCCGCAACGACGAACGCATAGAGCATCATGTACGCGGCGCCGACGAAGAACACGTTGAAGAAGTAGCTCGCCGGGAACGGGAAGAGCATGCGGACGTCCTGGAAAGCTTCTATGCCCACGGATGCGAGCTCTGCGGGCAGGCTCGAGACGGACGGAAGCAGGCACCCCACTGCAGCGAGCAGCTTCGCGTCGCCTCCGCCCCACTGCCCGAGCCTGTACATGAGGAAGCCGAACCCGAAGAACGCGGCGCCGACCGCAACGCTCCACGCGAGCGGCCACACGCTCCACTCCATGAACGACTGGTAGCCGTACAGCAACATCGCGATAGCGGCCATGGCATACGGCACCTCGTCCGGTATCTCCGTGGTGCGCAAGTCCCAAAGCGCGCCCAGAGTCGAGCCGGCCAGCGCGACGACGAATGCCAAGAGCTGCAGCATGTTATCTTGTATGTATTTGTGCTGCCTCTATAATATTTCTACCCGAGGAAAGTTTCTTAGGAAGGGGAATGAGGAAAGCGGAGCCGTGCTATTGATATTTTTTGAAGCCGACGCTGGAGGCTATCTCGCGGAAGCACCGGCGGCAGTAGTGAAGGCCGTACTTGCGTATCAGACCGCGTGCGTTGCCACAGCGCCTGCAAACGCGCGTACCGCGGCCGAACTTTTTCTTCTTCACGATTTTTTCCTTTGCCATAAGAGACACCCGTTTTGCGGAAGGAAGAGTGCTTCCCGCTTCACCTGCGCCTGACCATCTTCTGGCAGTTGCTCGCCAACGTGCGCGCTAACATCCGTCTATGCAAACCTCCACACTTTGATATTGTACCGCTATCCCCTAATCCTTATCCGCCGCTATCGCCGAACACCCGCAGGAAGGCCTCGTCGTTCAAAACAGCGTCCTCCCCGCCGAGCATCTGCAACTCGACCATCCTCTCGATTGCCTTCGAGTATACGCCGCTGAAATTGTCGTCCATCTCCGCCTTCCTCAGCACTATGCCGGATATGCGGTTCGTGGCGTCGACGAACTCGGTAAGCCTTCGCATCTCCGACCTGTCTATCATCATTTCCATGCTCTTCATCTCTCGCATCTCGCGCTCGGCAACGCTTTCGTTATTCGGCACTTCAACACATCCCCGCTTGTTTGAACGCATCGCCGCTGCGTCACTCGGCTATCGACGCGCCGCAGCTCTCCTTCGCCCAAGCGATCGCGTCCTCCCTCGTTATCTTCTGCGATTTCGGCAGCTTCCTTGCCTGCACGCGCCTCCTTGCGATTCCGTATCCAGCGCGCCGCAGCGTCACCGTTACGTCGAATCCTAGGACGCCTATCTCGTGCTTGTACTTCACTCCGGGAAGCTCTATGTACTCCTTGACGCCAAAACTGAAATTCCCCTCGCTGTCGAACTGCGAAGCATTGATGCGATTGTCCACGGCCGCGAGCGACTGCTTCAGGAAATCGGCTGCCTGCCTGCCGCGAAGAGTGAGCTTCACGCCGACCGGCTTTCCCTTAGCCACGCCGAACGTGCTCCTGCGCCTAGACACCGTCACCACCGGCTTCCTGCCTCCGCCCAACATCTCCAGCAGCTTCTTAGCGCGCTCGATGACCTGCGCGTCACCGCCACACCCGAGATTGAGAGTTAGCTTTTCCAGTTTAACAGACCGCATCGGGTTCGGATTCAGATTCGGATTTCCGCTCTTTTCAACCATCACAAACACCGTCCTTTCCCAACAACCAACATCAAGCCAGTCAAGCCGCCAGCTTTATGGCCGGCCCGTCCTTGCCGACCACGAACACATACGACTTGATGACCTCCATCCTATCCCCGCCGACTACGCACTGGATCCTCGCCGGCTCCTTTGTGCCCGTGGATATTATGTCCTCGACCTTGCCCGACGCCCCCATGTTCTTACCCTTGGTTATGAGGACGTCCACGCCCTTCTCCAGCTTTAGCACGGCCTCGATCTTCCTCGACGCGATGTCCATCACGACCGTGCCCCCCGGCGCCGCCTCCTTCGCCTCCCCCGCGGCCATGAGCACGCACGAGCCGTCATGCAGGTTCAGCTGCGCCTTCCCTCCCTTGACGACTCTCTTGCCGCGTATGCGGTAAAGCTTCCTGCCCGCGTCATCGCCCTCTATCTCGACGAGCTCGAGCCCCTTGGCCGTGGGCAGCACGCGGTAGCTCTTCCTCAGCTTCGGGATTGAAACGACATCCATCAGCCCCACCCCGAACTTGTGGTCCGTCCTCGCGCGCCCGTCCACCATCACCTCACGTGCTTTTATGATGTTCTTCGCGTCGTCCGCCTTCTCCGCTAGCTTCAGTATGTCGCGCATCACGACCACAAGCGGTATGGATTCGAAAAGCCTGTGCGGCCCGGGCCTAGGCCTGGCCACCCATTTGTTAGCCTTCTTTGGCACCGACCAGAACCCCGGTACGCGCAACCTCTTCAAGTGCCTTCTCATAACTTCACCTTTTTCTTTCCCGCATCTTTGGGCTTCTTCACGTTCGTCTTGTGCCTCTCTATCGAAGCCGCGCGCCTCTTGTCGTCGAGGTTCAGCCTCGTTATCATAAGGTTCGACGCGCGCAGCCCCGCCTGCCTCTCCGTGCCGTCGGTGCGCTTCACGACCACGCCCTCCACGTACACGCGATATTTATCGGTGTCTATGCGCGAGACCTTGCCCGACCGCTTCCTGAACTTTCCGCGCATGACCGCGACCTCGTCGCCCTTCCTCAGTGGCAGGCTTCGCACGCCGTACTGCTTCCTGATGTCGGCCTGCAGGTGCGACGCGATCAGCTTTCGGCGTATGTGGAGGGGCGCGGTGCGCACGAACTTCCTCTGCTTCCTCGCCTTCGCGGACTTGGGACGCGCCATTCAAAAGCACCATTCAAGCTCGTTTCACACTATGATGTTCGCTATCTTGCCTATTGACGAGAACCGCTCGACCGCCTCCTTGGCCACGGGGCCCTTGACCTGCGTGCCGCGAGCCTCGCGTTTGTCCGTCACAAGCACCGCAGCGTTGTCCTCGAAGCACACGCGGAGGCCGTTCGCCCGCTGGTACGGGGCGCGCTGTCTGATTATGACGGCATCGACCATCTGGTGGCGTAGCTTCACGTCGCCCGTCTTCACCGCGCACTTGACCACGTCGGCCACGCCCGCTTTCGGCTTCCTGCGCTTCACGCCTTTGTATCCGAAAACGGATATTATTTCCATGGTCTTCGCGCCCGTGTTATCGGCGCACACGAGCATGCTGCCCGTCACGACCCCCTTCCTGATGCGAGCTTTTACCGGCTTCATCAAAAACACCCACCGCATGTATCTACTTCACTATTTCGACAACCACGAAACTCTTCGTCTTGCTGAGCGGACGGCACTCGGCAATGCGCACGACGTTCCCTTCCTTCGCGTCTATGCAGTCAGGCTTGTACGCCGCTATGCGGCTGTGCCTGCGCTCGTACCTCTCGAACTTGGTCACGTAGTGCGAATACTCGCGCTCGACGATTGCGGTCCGCTGCGCCTTCGTCGAAACGACCCTGCCTTCGATGACCTGGCCGCGGACGCCCAGCGTGCCGTGGAACGGACAGTTCTTGTCCGAGCACTTGCCCGCGGGCGGCTCGACCTTGAGCCCGATGTCCTTCGGCCCGCCCTTTCCGAGCTTAGCTTCGCCAGATTCGCCCTTCCTCGCCATTCGCACCACTTGCAAACTCCTACCATCTTTCGAACTTCTTCTTTATCCTGTCCTCGGGCCTGCCTACCAGCAAACGGCCCTCTATTTTGACTTTAACTCTGTTTGGTAGAGCAAATATAAATATGCTATTACGCTTCGATATCGATTTTGTTTTCGTTTTCGCAGTCTCTTTCGCCTTCTTTTTCGCGTTCGGCCTGCATTCTATCATGAGCATGTTGTAGCTCTCGTCCACGACCGTGCCGCTGAACCCGCCGAGCGACGGGTCCGTGCTGCCCGCTACCTTTACCTTCAGCCCGATGAGCTCGTGCCGCACGAGGTTCTCAGGCGTTATGCCGCACGAACGGTTTTCTTCTGGCATGCTAATTGACATACTGGGATTCCTAAATCATAAGTCTTGTTGAATTCATAAACCCAGCGCTCGAAAAGTAAAACATGGCACGAATCGAAAAGAAATGCTGGCCCGAATTCTTCCAGAAAATACTCGACGGCGAGAAGACGTTCGAGGTTAGGCTCGCGGATTTCGAATGCGAGCCGGGCGACACGCTCGTGCTGCGCGAATGGGACCCGCAGACGCAGCAGTACACCGGCCGCGAAATCGAAAAGGAAATCACATACGTAATCAAAACTAAGGAATTGCCGTTCTGGCCGGCAGAGGAAATCGAAAAGCACGGCCTCGTTGTACTCTCACTCAGGTGATGGTGCGCAGGCTCAAATTATCTCTATGCGGCCCTTGTCGTAGCCGAGCTTGACGAGCAGTTCCGTGATATGCGAGCGGTGGTCGCCCTGCAACTCTATGAATCCGTTCTTGAAAGTCCCGCCGCACGCCAGCTTGGACTTCAGCTGCTTGGATATCTCCTTGCCCTCGGCGCCTATGCCTTCTACCATGGTTATAGGCTTGTTGAACCTGCGCTTCTCGATGAATACGGTTATCTTCTGCTCCTCGCGCTCGCGCACCCCGCACGTGCAAAGCTCCTTCGGCAGACCGCATTTCGGGCAGATTTCGCTCATTTCTTCGCTTTACCTCTCAATTCGGCCTTGGGTTTCGCGGCCGCGGATGCAGATGCGGCCTTCCTCGCCTCAGCCTTCATTGTCAGGACGCGCGCTATGGTCCTGCGAAGCTGCCGTATCCTTCCATGGTCCTTCACCGCACGGCCCATCTTCGCGCTGCCGAGAGCCTTGCTCACCTCGAGCCTCGATTCAGAAAGAGCCTTCTCAAGGTCATCGGGCTTCATTTTCCTGAATTCCTTCATCTTCACTTTGCTTCGACCGTTCCTTTCAATTTTTTAATTTCGTTTCCGCGTATAAATATCCATTCGGATTCATTCGGCCGGCTCCGTTATTCCGCTCGGATCAGCGGCCTGTTTATCTCCCTCGGTCTTTGTCTCTTCCGCGGCAGGCGCGTCCGTCTTTTTCGTCTCTTCCACCTCTTCCGTCGCTTCTTCAGCAGCATCCTCCGCCTTTCCGGCAACGCCTTCGGCCCCGGCATCGACCAACGCACCTTCTTCGCCGCCGGACAGCTTCTTCTCCTTCTTGAAATCCTCCGGCGCCTCGACCATTATGCGAACCTGTATGCCAACCGCGCCCGGCTTCAGCGCGGCGCGCGCGTATCCTTTGTCCACGAATTTCTCAGCATAGTCCCCCGAGTGCGCGATGAACCCCTCCCTGAACTTCTGGAATCTCGAGCGATTGCGGCCGGCCATCTTGCCTGCAACGCGTATCTGTATGCCTATCGCGCCCGATTCCATCACCCTCTCTAGGTAGAACCCGCACACGCGCTTGTAGTTTATACCGCGCTCGAGCGAGTCGGCGATGCGGCTCGCGACGATGTTCGCGTCCATCATCGGGTTCTCGACCTCGCGCACGTCTATCATCGGGTTCTCGAACCCGAACATCTTTTTAATCTCCTCGGTTATACTGTTGACGTAGCGTCCGCTGCGGCCGATGACGAGCCCAGGTTTGTTGGCGTACACGACGATGCGCGTGCCTATGGGCGTGCGCTGTATCTCGGTGTGGCTGTAGCCGGCCCGTTTGAACCTCTCGCGCAGGAAGTCCTCGACCTGCGACTCCTTTATCCCTTCCTTGATGAAGGTCCTCTCGATTGCCATAATTGCACAACCTTTTTGTTTTCCCTATCATTTCTCGCCGACGATTATCTCGATGTTGCTCAGCTTCGCCTTTTCCCCGGTCCTCCCGAGCCTGCTCCTCGGCCTGTAGAACGTGCGGCCCTTGCTCGCGCGGGCGACGTACACGTGCAGCTTCGCCGCGTCCATGCCCACAACCCTCGCGTTCGACTCCGCGTTCTTCAAAAGCTCGATGAACTTCTCCGATGTCTTTGTGTAATAGCGGCCGCGGATGCTGCGCTTCTCTGCAACCATGTTCTCGAGAAGCTTCACCGCCTTGTCGAGCTTGCGGCCGCGGATGGCGTCGCACACCTTCTTAGAGCTCTTCAGCGACACGCCCGCGTCCCACGCCCTTGCCGCTATGCTCTTCCTTTTCCGCGCTGGTGCCGCTTCGGCCTTCGCGCCTGTCTTTTCCGTTTTTGTTTCTGCTTTAGTCTCGGCCTTGGCTTCGGGCTTGGTCTCAGGAGCGGCATCTGCCTTTGCTTCAACCTTCGTCTCGGCAATGGCTTCCTTTATTTCACGCTTGGCTTCCTTGCCTTCGACCTTTGATTCGGCTTCCATTCCCAATTCGCCTTCTTACCGCGCCTACTTCACCGCGGTGTGCTTGCTGCTCCTGCTCGCGCCGATTCCGGGCGCCGAGTGCTTCACGCGCCTCCTCGTCATCGCGAACTCGCCCACCCTGTGCCCGAGCGTCGCCGGCGTTATGTCCACCTGTACCCATTCCTTGCCGTTGAACACGCCAAGCTTGGCGCCGAGCATCTGCGGTATGATTACCATGTTGCGTTCGTGCGTCTTGATGAACTTGCCGCTTCCCGCCGTGCGCTTTATGGTCTCGAGCAGCGTCTTCTGCGGGGCTCCGAACCCGCGCTTCAGCGCCCTCCGCTCGCGCGACGTGACGAGCTTCATGAAATCCGTGAGGCTGAGCGCCTTCAGCTGCTCTTCATCGAGCCCGCGGAACGTGAACTTCTTCGCCATTTCACCACTTTCGTCTCCGTCATTCGTCCCTGTCTTACTTCATTACATTTCTTACTTCATTCCATTTCATTGTTCTTATTCTTGCGGCTAGAACTTTTTCGCCTTATGCCTCCTCCCAGAGCTCCTAGCCGCTATGCTCCCCACTTTCGCGCCCGGCGGAGCGTTCCTGCTCACGTTCTTCGACGGCCTCGGCGCCTTGCGCTTGCCGCCGTACGGATGGTCGACCGGTGACATTGCAACGCCCGACACGCGCGGATATAGCTTTCCGCGCGCGCGTTTGATGTACCAGTGCGCGCCAGCCTTTACAATCGGCTTCTCGAGCCTGCCGCCGCCTGCCGGCACTCCTATGGTCGCGCGGCACATCGGATTCAGGTCCTTTGTGCGGCCGGACGAGAACTGTATTGTCACGTAACGGTCGGCCTTGTTGAGGATCGTGGCGAAGCTGCCGGAGCTGCGGCACAGCTTTGGCCCGGAGTTCGGGAATGTTTCGATGCAGAATATCGCAGCGCCTATGGGCACGTCCTTCAGCGCCAGTACGTTCCCGACCACTGGATTCCTTCCATACTCTATCTCCTGGCCGACCTGCAACCCTTCGGGCGCGACCTGCAGCGTCTGCTCGCGCACGGAATCGAACCTTACGATTGCGATTGGCGCGTTCCTTGCCGGGTCGTGCACTATGTCGACCACGACGCCCTTCAGAGACCCGTCCTCTATCATCTGAGTTGGCACGTACGTGACCCTGCCGAGGTACCTGTGGCTCTGCGCACGGTACTGCATCCCACCGCGGCCTCGTGCACGCGTTATTATTCGCTTGCCCATGTGTCACGCACCCTTACATACTCCACAACATCCTACACCACGCCGAGCTTCGTGGCCACGTCGCCCGCCTTGAACTCGGGTTTGAGCTTCAGGAACGCCTTCTTCTTCCCATCGGCCGTTATAAGCACGTTGACCCTCGCGACCTTGACGCCGAACACCGCCTCGAACTCGTCCTTCACGCTCTTCTTGTCCGCGGACATGTCCACGATGAACGCTATGGTGTTAGCGCGCTCGATAAGTGCCATGGACTTTTCAGTGAGGTACGGGTACTTCAACAGTTTAATGCTCGCCTGTCTGCCAGCCATGTCGCATCACTATCATTCTTTTTCTTTTTTATCGCCTGCGTTCTTCTCCGAGGCAAGCGCGGCTATCGCGCCCTTTGTGAACAACGTAAGCCTGCCCGGCAGCGCGCCGGGAGCCAGCTCCGCCACGTTCAGCCTGTCCGCGCGCGAGACGGCTACGCCCGGGAAGCTATTCGCGGCCCTGCCTATGCCCGAGTCCTTCGACACAACTATCAACGGCCCAACCTTCACCCTATATTTGCGTCCGCGGGACTTGCCGCGGCCGGCGCGTATCCTTTTTTCCGAAACCCGCTCTATCTCAGCAGAGAGCCCGAGTGCGGCGAACATCTTCGCAAGTTCCGCGGCCTTGCTCATTTTCTCGACAGCGTTCTCCAAAACGATCGGCAGTTCCTTCACGTCCTGCAAGCTGTGCCCGCGCGCTTCCACCAACGCCTTGTTCGTCGTCGCAGCCAATGCAGAGTCGATAGCGAACCTGTTTTCCTTCTTGTTTATTCGCTGCGTCCAGTCCTTCCACGTCTTCGGCGGGTGCGCCTCGCGGCCCTTCACCGCCTGCGGCACGTTCCTCGCGCGGAACTGGAGGTATCCTGGCTGCTTGCCGTGTATGCGCTGCATGCGCGCCATCTCCTTGCCCATCATCGTCCATCTCTCGCGTCGGCGCCGTCCATGGTAGTGGGCGGAACTGCGGTTGCCGGCGAGCAGGTCCGTGCCGTAAGCCTGTCTACCCCTGCTCATGATGCTCAAAAACGCGCGCGTTATGAGGTCCCTGCGCAGCGGCGTGGAGAAGACCGCGGGCATGTCCATCTTCTCAACCGGCTTCCCCGCCGCGTCGTATACGTTCGCTTTCATCATTGTCACCGTGTTTGCCCGCGCGCTACCGTGCGCTACTTGACAACCTCCCTTATATCGTACGGCAGCAGCCTGTGCTTCGCCGGCCGCATCGCGACGCGCAGCACCACCAGTCTCTTCTTCGGCCCCGGCACTGACCCTTCCAGCATGACGTACGGCCCGCGCACGACCCCGTACTTGTTTATCCCGGACGCGGGCGTGACTTCCTTGCCAGCATCCGCCGCCTCGTTGAGCTTCAGCACGCGCTTGTTGTGCTCTGTGCGCTGCTGCAGCCCGAGCTGGCCGGCCATCGGCACAGTCCACCTGACCTTGCCAGGCTGTTCCTGACCGAGGCTTCCGACGTGCCTGCGCTTGTGCTTCGCATGCCTGTTCTGGATCACAACGCCGAACCTCTTCACCGGGCCCTGCATGCCCTTGCCCTTCGTTATCGCTATGACATCTATCACTTCGCCCTCTTTCATGACGTCGCTCGGTTTTATCTCGCTGCCGAGCACTGACTTGGCAAAGTTCAGCCTGTCCGCCACGGACTTCCCGCCGACCTCTATCTCCAAGAGTTCTGGATTGTGCTTGCCGAACCCAGACTTTGTCGGCTGCGTCGCGGCAATCACGCGCAACGAAGAAATCATGTCGGCCTCCTTTTCCATCTTCGCGAAGGCCGCGTTAGGCGTCCCCTTGCCCTTTGCCTTGGTCTTCCTCGAAAGCTCCAAATCCTTCGGCAGCTTTTCGGCCCACGCCTCGGTTATAAGTGCCATGCCATAAGGAGTGCGTTTGTAGGCGCGGACCGCGACAGCGACCATTGCAGGACAGTCCAGAACTGTCACGGGGATGCGTATGTCCTCGCCGAAGGTCGCCGAGCCCTTCTTCGCGTCCCTTGCCATGATGTGCAACATCGTGGCCTTGTAGCCAGCGAACGCGAGGAGCCTCGGCTTTTCAGCCGTCTCGCCCGAAAACGCTGTAGGAGGATAAGTGCTGAAGTGCGGATAAATCCGCTTGGCCCTCTTCCTCGGCCAAAACTGCAGTGAACCCGACCTGGGCTTTTTTACTTCTGGCATTTGAACCGCCCTTACATACGGTTGCTTTGCGGGGGTACGTTGCTTTCCATTGTCGCCGGATCAATGCGAATGCGCAACCTGCGCCCGATTACCGCTCGAAACGACGTCCGGAAGTGCCGTTCTCGGCGTCGTTTAATAAATCATTAAGGTTGAAAACATATAAAAAGCTTTAAAATGAGGCCGGCCCCAAGCGTTTTTTAAGTTTTACACGACAATTGTAATCATGGACAAGTGCATATTCTGCGAGATAGCGGCCAAGCGCACACCCGCGCTGACCGTGTACGAGGACGCAGAGTTCGTGGCGTTCCTGGATATAAACCCACTGAACCGAGGCCACGCCCTGATAGTGCCCAAGCATCACGCGAGATGGACGTTCGAGGTCGAAAAGTTCGGCGATTATTTCGAGGTGGCGAAGTCGGTGGCGCTCGCTGCCATGGAAACGCTAGGCGCGTCCACTGTCAACTTCCTGACCATAGGTTTCGGCGAGATGTCCGTGGAGCACGCGCACATACACGTGGTGCCGCGCTTCGAGAACGACGGCCACCCGAGCATCCCGGACAGGAAGGCCGTAAAGGAAATCCCTAAGGAGGTGATGGAGAGCATCGCGTCCAAGCTCAAGGACGCGATCGCCAAGAATCCTCCGAAAAATGCGGCTGCCGAGACGCCTGCTCATAAAGACGAGAAGCCCGCCGAACACGAGCCGGAAGAGGAGATGGAGGAGGAGCAGATAGAACTCGTAAGGCGCGAACTGGAATGCGGATAGGCGATTGTTGTGGAGGAAAAGACAAGATACTTCGAGACGGGCGGCGAGGCTTGCACGGACGAGGCGCTCCGCATCGCGGCGGAGTACGCGGACGCGCACAACATCAAGAGCATCATCGTCGCGTCCACGCGCGGGTTCACCGCAGAAAAGGCCGCTGGAATTTTCAAGGGCAAGAACCTGATAGTCGTGACGCACGTGCACGGATTCCGCGAACCGAATGCGATCGAATTCTCGGATGACGTCCGAAAGAAACTGGAAACGGCCGGCGTGAAAGTAATAACAGCAGCGCATGCGTTCGGCGGCATAAGCAAGCTCTCCGGCGGGCTGCCGGGTGACCTGATAGCGAGCACGTTGCGCATGTTCTCGCAGGGCGTGAAGGTCGCAATCGAGTGCGCTGCCGAGGCCGCGGACGCCGGATGCGTAAGTACGGACGAGGACCTGGTCTCAATCGCGGGAACGGGCAAGGGAGCGGACACGGTGCTCGTGCTGCGGCCGGCGAACACGCACAGGCTCTTCGAGACGAAAGTGAAGCGCGTGCTCGCGATGCCAGAGTGACATTTCTCGATATTTCCGAAACTTTTAAATGCGGCGCGCGATACACATAGTTAGGCGCAAGTCCGGCAACGCGGCTGTGGTCCAGCCTGGTTAAGACGTGAGCCTTCCAAGCTCGCAACACGGGTTCAAATCCCGTCAGCCGCACATTTTTTATACGTTGGCATGCCTATTCCTAACAATGCCGCGCAAGTACACCGAGGAGGAAGTGGCGGACGCGATGGCTGGCAGGCGCCTGATAGTCCTGGACTTCGAGGACAGCATCGTCACGAGGAAACGCTACGTCTGGGAAGGTTTCAAGCTGCTGAAGAGCCATCCAGAGAAGGCGTCGAGATTCAAGGACGCGTACAAGCTGGCCAAGAACAGGAACAACGTCTCCGAGGAAGGAAACCGCGCGTTCGACATCTTCAAGGTCGTGAAGGGGCTGCCGTACGAGATATCGCACTATTTCGGCACAAAGCTCGCCAAACACAACAGGACAGCTATCATAGAGCTCATGCTTTTTTATGACGGGTACGACAACGCGATAGTGACCAGGGACGACATAGGCACCGTGCTACCCACAATTGAGGAGATGGCGGACAGCGGCATAACCATCGGCAAGTATATAGCCAGCAAGGCCGGCGTGACCGAGGATGGCATGATATCGGGCGAACCGGCAGGGTCGGTCTCGTACGGCATCGACGGATGGGACGACGGATGGTACATGATCACCCCAGAGGACAAGGTGCGGGGCATAAAATACATATGCCGTTCTTACGGGCTAGGCCTGGAAAGCGTGGTTTATATAACCGACGACGACCCGGGCGAAGCACGCGCGCTAGAGTACGTCATCGGAGGCGGCGGGACCGTGCTCAAGGCGAAGAGGCTGTCGAGGCTGAAGCGCAGGCCGCCCGCCTGGCCGGCCGAAAAGCAGATAAATAAAGAAACATCTATTATGTGAAGGCACGTCGGAGGCGCGACAGAATAGGCCTCCGCCGACGTTGAAGCGAAGGATAGCGGGACGAAGCCCAGTTTCTCGGTCCTTTTGTCAAGCATTTAAAGTTTTTAAACCGAAATATCCTTTTACATATAGGCAAAAGCCGAGCGGGCTGGCGGTAAAAAAAAGACGAAGTGGGAATGTATGCTGCAGGACACGCTGGCGGACGTCCTGTCCGCGATAAAGAACTCCGAGAAGGACGGCAAGCGGAGCTGCGTAGCGAAAGCGTCGAAGCTCGCGAAGGCGGTGCTGGAGATAATGCAGGAGCGCGGCTACATAGGCGCGTTCGAAATCATGGACGACGGCAAGGGTGGGATGGTCAAAATCGAGCTGACGGGCAAGATAATCGACTGCAACGCCATAAAGCCCCGCTCGTCGGTCGCGGCCGACGGGTTCGAGAGGTGGGAGAAGCGGTACCTGCCGGCGCGGGAGTTCGGCATATTAATTGTGTCCACTTCTAGGGGCGTGATGGATCACAAGCGCGCCAAGGAGGCGAACATCGGCGGGAAGCTTGTCGCGTATGTTTACTGAAAACTGAACGGAATGGCCGACTGGAACTTATGCGGGTGCATAATTATGTACGAAAAGGAAATCAAGATTCCCGAAGGATTGACGACCGACATAAGCGGGATGAAGGTCGTGGTCGGCGACCAGAAGGCGAAGCTTGCTCGCGAGTTCAAGGGCATGTTCGGCATAAAGATCGAACGCACCGCGGACGGCATCAGGGTGTCGAGCGAGTCGGAGATACGGAAGCAAAAGTCCAAGGTCGGGACAGTCGTCGCGCACATAAGGAACATGGTACGGGGGCTGACCGAAGGCTACACCGCGAGGCTGAAGATAATATACACGCACTTCCCCGTGACAGTGAAGGTCGACGACGGGGAAAGGAAGGTAATGATTACGAACTTCCTCGGCGAGAAGACCCCGCGCGCCGCTAAGATATTCGGCGACGACACGAAGGTCGAGATAAACGGCGCTGACATAACCGTAACCGGCTCGGACATCGAGGCCGTTGGGCAGACCGCGGCCAACCTCGAGCAGGTAACGCGCGTGCGCGCCCACGACCGCAAAGTCTTCCAAGACGGAGTTTATATAACAGAAAAGCCGAAAGGCGTTGTTTGAAATCGAGGATTTGAGAAAAACAAAAAACGAGGTTTGATGGACAATGGCGAACAAGACGTTCCTGAGGCAAACCGTTCACGGTTATAAGCGGTTGGGAAAGAAATGGCGGGCGCCGAGAGGCAGCCAGAGCAAGATGAGGAAGGAAAAGGCCGGCAAGCGCGACCTACCGAAAGTCGGCAGGGGCACCGCGCTAGCGTGGCGCGGGATGCATCCTTCCGGAAGGTTCGAGTTCTTCGTGCGCAACCTGCACGACCTTAGCAGGGTCAACGAGAAGACGCAGGCGATACGCGTCTCGTCCGCGGTGGGCGGGAAGGCGAAGGAGGAGATAGTCAAGCGCGCGAAGGAGATGGGGCTCGCCGTGCTGAACCCGTAGACGGAAAACAGGCAAGTGAACGAAGATGGCGAAACTGACGCTGCAGAAGAAGCTCGCGGCAGATGTGCTGAAGGTCGGCCAGTCCAAGGTATGGATAAGCCCTGACAAGGAGAATCAGAAAGACTTACAGGCGGCGATCACGCGCGCGGACATAAGACGGGCCATAAAGAAGGGCCTGATTAAGGCGAGGCTCGGCAAAATCCCGATGCCGGCCAGGGCGGGCAGAAGCAAGCGCAGAAAGAAGGCCGGGAGCAGGAAGGGATCGAAGTACGCGAGGCTGCCGAAAAAGAAGAGATGGATAGCGACCGTGAGGCCGTTGAGGAAGATGCTCAAGGAAATCAAGCTGGCGGGCGAGGTCGACAACGCGACATACAGGAAGCTTTACATGCTTATCAAGGGAGGCCAGTTCAGGAGCCGCAGCCATATGCGCATATACATGGAGCAGCACGGCATGCTGAAGAAGAAGCAGCAGTGACGCGCGGGCACGTACGAGTGATGGAAGATGGCGAAATACAAACCGACGAGGAAGATGCAGTTCCGCCGCAGGCGAGAATGCAAAACGGATTACAAGCGCAGGCTCCAGCTGCTGCGCTCCGGCAAGCCGAGGCTCGTAGTGAGGAAGGGGGTGAAGTACATACGATGCCAGGTGTTGCAGTTCGACCCGAAGGGCGACAGGACAGTGGCAAGCGCGATATCGCAGACGCTGAAGAAGCTCGGATGGACGTTCGCGTGCGACAACCTGCCCGCAGCGTACCTTACGGGCTACATGATAGGCAAGTTCGCCAAGGCCGGGGGCGTACACGAGGCAGTACTCGATATCGGGCTTTACCCGTCCACTAAGGGATCGCGATTGTACGCGGCCGCGAAGGGCGCGATAGACGCCGGGCTGAAAGTCCCGTGCGACGAGGCCATGTTCCCTGACGAGAAGCGCATCCGCGGCGAGCACATAGCCGCGCGTGACGCGAAGGCCGGCGAAATGCCGAAGACGTTCGAGCAAGTGAAGGAGAAGGTAGACAAGTATGGCGGCAAGGAAAAGCAAGGACGCTGAAGCGACCAAGGCGACGGAAGCCGTGCCTGATGCGAGCGAAGCGAAGGCCGAGGAGAAGGCCGAAGAGGTAGCAGTTATGCCGGAGAACGAAACACATCTCGAAGCGGAAGCTGAAATCGAACCCGCGGCCGAGGTCGAGGCCGTGGAAGTGGAAACGGAAGAAGCGGAGACGCCGGTAGAAATACTGCAGCCGCGCGACGTGGGATATTGGAGGCCGAGGACCGCGCTGGGCAAGGAAGTGGCAAGCGGCGCGGCGAAGAGCATAGACGACGTGCTGAAGGCCGGTAGGAAGATGCTGGAGCCTCAGATTGTCGACTTCCTCGTGCCGGAACTGAAGAGCGAGCTCATACAGATAGGCGGCCGCAAGGGCAAGGGCGGCGGTAAGGAGAGGATACCAGTCAAGATCACCGCGACCATGCACCGTTCCGGCCGCAGGTTCACGTACAACGCGTTCGCCATAGTCGGCGACGAGGCGGGCTTGGTCGGCGTGGGCCGCGGGTCGGCGATAGAGACGCGCAGCGCCATCAACAAGGCGATCGGCCGCGCCAAGATGAACATCATACGCATCAAGCGCGGGTGCGGGAGCTGGGAATGCGGATGCGGAGGCGACCACAGCATACCGTACAAGACCACCGGCAAGACCGGGAGCGTGAGCGTGGTGCTAATGCCCGCACCGAAGGGGCTGGGGCTGGCGGCGGACGACGAGTCGAAGAAGATATTGAAGATGGCCGGCATAAAGGACGTTTGGATGAAGACGTATGGCAACACGGGCATGCGGATAAACCTGGTCAACGCGGTCTTCGACGCGCTGAAAAATCTGTATGCGTACGAGAGATAGGGTGATGATGGGATGTTAACTGTTGTGAGAATCAGGGGGACGATGAACACGCGCGACACCATAGGCGAGACGCTTAGGATGCTGCGTCTCGACAAGACGAACATGTGCGTGGTCCTTCCGGACACGCAGTCGTTCCGCGGCATGCTCGCGAAGGCGAGGGGCAGGACTGCGTACGGAACGATAACGCTCGATACATTCAAGCTGCTGCTCACAAAGCGCGGGAGGCTCGAGGCCGGCCGCCGCCTGAGCGCGGACACAGTCAAGGAGACCGGATACGAGAGCGTGGAGGCGCTCGCAAAGGCGATATTCGAAGGCAAGGCCAGGATGGCGGACGTGCCGAAGCTCAAGCCGGTGTTCAGGCTGACCCCGGCCGTGCGCGGTATGAAGAGCGCGAAGCAGCACTGGCCGAAAGGCGACCTCGGGGACCGCGGGGAGAAGATGAACGAACTTATAAAATCGATGATTTAAATCTGAAGAGCGGGACATGGGTTGCAGCGGGGCGATCAAGATGGTTGTGCGAAGGTCGAAGAAGAACAGGAAACACCGCGGGAAGCGGACGCAAGGATACGGCTGCCACAAGAAGCACAGGGGCAGCGGAAGCCGCGGAGGCAGTGGGCAAGCCGGCATGCACAAACACAAGTGGAGCTACACTACTTCGTACGAACCGGAACATTTCGGCAAGCGGGGCTTCAGGCCGCCGAAGACGATGGCCGCGGAAGTAAAGGCTATCAACATCGGCAACATCGAGGCGCTGGCCGGAGGGAAGAATAAAATCGACTTGGCCGCGCTCGGGTACGGGAAAGTTTTAGCGGGCGGGACAATCGGTAGGCCGATGGAAGTCATAGCGCCTGTGTTTTCGAGGAGGGCGGCCGAGAAGATAGAGGCCGCGGGCGGGAAGGCCGAAGGCGTGGTGGCTGGCGTGAAGGAAGCTGCCAAAGCCGGCGAAGGCAAGGCCGGCGGTGAAAGCGAGGAAGAGGTTGAGGAACCCGGGGACGAGCAATCCGAAGAGGAAGAGTAGGATGGACCTGAACCTTGGCAAACATGTGGAGAACTTCGTGAAATACCTACCTTCCGTGCACAAGCCGACGTACAAGCAGACCGTCAACACGCGCCTGAAGTGGACCGGCATCGCGCTTCTGCTTTACTTCATGCTGTCGTTCGTCCGGGTATTCGGAGTGGACACGAGCGACTCGACCATGTCTCAGCAGTTCCAGTTCTTCGAGATAGTGCTGGGTTCCAAGTTCGGAAGCCTCATGACGCTCGGAATCGGACCGATAGTCACCGGCGGCATAATACTGCAGCTGCTGGTCGGCTCGAAGATAATCGACTGGGACACCACGAAGGAGGAGGGGAGGAAGAAGTTCAACACGTGGAACAAGTTCCTGGCCGTGGTGCTGTGCTTCGTGGAAGCCGTCGCGTTCGTGCTCGCGGGCGCGGTTCCTGTGAGCGGCGGGCCGGAGCTGATGGCGTTCGTGATGCTGCAGCTGGCGGCGGGCGCGATAATCGTCATACTGCTCGACGAAATAGTGACCAAGTGGGGTTTTGGGAGCGGCATAAGCCTGTTCATCGCGGCAGGCGTGGGCAGCCAGGTGCTCATCCGTGTGCTCTCGCCCTTCGTGTCCCCGCCGGTGTGCCAGCCCGGCAATCTGTTCTCGTGCCTGCCGACGTCCACGAACCCGCCGACCGGCTTGATATGGGTTTTCATGCTCAACATACTTTCGGGTAACACCGCGGCCGCGCTGGCCGCCGCGCTGCCGATCGCGGCCACTGTCGCGATATTCCTCTTGGTCGTCTACATACAGGACATACGCGTCGAGATACCGCTGACCTTCGCCGCGATGCGCGGGTTCGGGCGCAGCTGGGGACTGAAGCTGCTGTACACCAGCAACATACCCGTCATACTCACTGCCGCTCTGGTGGCGAACATGCAGCTCGTGGGCAAGATGGGCGTGGGGCCTGCCGGGGCCGACGGCTTTTCGTGCGGGATGCTCGGATGCTTCGACGGCCAGGGTAACATAGTCAGCGGGGTCGTTTACTACCTGACCTCGCCGAAGAACCTGCTCAGTGGGATCGTGAACGGTACCGTGGTCGCGTCGGAATTGATGCGCGCGCTCACCTACATGACCTTCATGGCCACGGCCGCCATGCTGTTCTCCATGTTCTGGATAACAACGTCGGGCATGGACGCGTCCACGGTCGCCGAACAGATAGAGAGCGCGGGCATGCAGATACCCGGCTACAGGAAGGACAAGAACGTGATGGCCGAGGTCCTCAACAGGTACATACCGTACCTTGCTGCGCTGGGCGGTCTGACGGTCGGACTAATCGCGTCGCTCGCGGACTTCGTGGGCGCGCTCGGTACCGGCACTGGAATGCTTTTAACTGTTATGATAGTATACAATTACTACGAGGAGCTGCGGTCGCAGCGCCTGGACGAGGCGCACCCGCTCGTGAGGAGGCTCTTCGGGGAGTAGGTGTTCCGGATGTTCGAGCAGATTACGGGCATGACCGTGGCCGCGATGGACGCGACATTCGCACCGCTGATGGCTTTCGGCCCGATGGTGTCGCTTTTCGCCGTATCCGCGGCGATAACCGTCAGCATAACGCTGCTGGGCAGGCTGCTGACTAACAACAAGGCAGTGAAAGAGCTCAAGTCGAAGATGCAGGAGCTGCGAGAGCAGATGACCGCGGCGCAGAAGGCGGGCGACAAGGACGCCGTGAACCGCCTGCTCGAGCAGACCATGCGGATGAACAACGAGTTCATGAAGCACAGCTACAAGTCGCTCTTCGTTTCGCTCGTGGTGATATCCATTTTCCTGCCGTGGCTGAGGCACAGCTACGAGGGCATGGCCATAGCTTCGCTGCCGTTCGCGCTCCCGTTCGTCGGCACCAGCCTGACCTGGGTGGTATGGTACATACTCGTCTCGTTCACGATCGGCTGGGTGGTCAGGAAGATGTTCGGGTTCGAATAGCCAAGCCGCGCGGCTTGCTTGGTTTGATTCGTTTTTAAGCATCGGACGCGTATAAGAAAAGGCAGGCGTGATTCGCATGGCGTACACAGGAGGCAAGGGTAAGAAGCGCAAACTGAAGCGTTCGGCCGCTGCGTGCGCTTCGTGCGGGGCCCGGCTGCAGGGCGTGCCGAAGGCCGGCATGATTGCCGTCAGGCGGATGCCGAGGTCTAACCGCGTGCCTAACAGGCCGTACGGGGGCAACCTGTGCGTGCGATGCATGCGAGAGGCATTCAAGAGCAAGGTCGTATAAATATTGATGCAGTGATGTTGGAGGGTGTTGTGATGGCGTCGCTTGAAACTGGTCGCGTGTGTATGAAGATATCTGGCCGCGAGGCGGGATGCTATTGCGTTGTTGTCAAACCCGCGGGCGCTGCGAAGCAGGATAGGAGCTTCGTCACCGTGACAGGGCCTAAGCTGCTCACAGGCGTGAAGCGCAGGAAGGCGAACATATCCCACCTGAAGGCAACGGAGCACAAACTCGAGGTCTCGGAGGACGCGAACGACGAGGCAGTGATCGCGGCGTACGACAAGGCCGGACTGACGACCAAGCTCGGGCTGAAGAAGCCTAGCGCCGCCGAGATGAAGGCGCGCGAGCAGAAAGCCGCGCAGAAGGCCGAGACGGCGAAGAAGGCCAAGCCGGAGCAGAAGAAGGGGAAGGGCAAGTAGGCGGCCGCCCGCAGGAACGTTTTAAATCCTTCGCATCCATTTCTTTCATATGCCGAAGTACGAATCCGTAGTGGACTGTAGGCCGCATGGTAGGCTCTACATACGGATACCAGACGAGCTCTTCACGGCCGAGGAGTACCCGTTCAGCAGAGAGTGCGCCGAGGATATATATTTCAACGTAGTGCCCGGCAACGAATCGGCCCTGGAAGCGTACAAGCTCACCATGTTTGGAGCCGATGCCCCCACGTCCCTCAAAAACATACTTTTGCTCCCGGGAGAAGTCATGCCGTTCGCCAACAAACACTCCAGGTCGTCCGTGCTTCGTGTCCCGGAATCGTCCAGCTTCCCGTTCAGCCATGGCGACAGAGTATGCATTTCTGTTGTTGGTCGGGAAATCGCAGGATTTAGGATAGAGAAAATCGGATGAATTTGCCGCGTCCTAGATCGTCTTCAAGCCGCCCGCGTCGCCGCCAGCGCCCGAAACGTCCGCCTGCGACTTCATGGCCTCCGGCTCGCCGCGGCCGCCTGACTGGACTAGCTTGAAGATGCCACCGAGCAGCCACACTATGACAATTATCAGCACTATGATTATGCCTATGGTTATCGGGGTGAGGTACGAATCGTAAGCTCCGGCACCGAGCGCGCTGTCGATGAAGCCGGTGAAGGCGCTGATCGCGCCGCCTATGACCCCGAACGACTTGTCTATCGCAGACTGGCTGGCCGAGGTCGTGGTCGTCGGCTTGACCTTCTCACCGGGCACCAGATAAGGCCCGACCTTGGTGAAGTTTATCACTTTGTCCTTGAACGGGTACTCTACCATCAGCGACACTGTGCCTGCGGACGTTGTCGGTATTATGCTGAACGAACCGACAGTCGAGTCGCCAGCCTCGATGCTGAACGTCTTGGACGCCGCATCCGACTGCCATTCCTTCGGTATCTGCAGCGACACGACCGCAGCCGTCTTTATCGGTGCTTTGTTGTCTATCTTGAAGCTCATCGTGAACGGCTCGAACTCCTTGACCGTCTCGGGCACCAGTATGTCCGATATCTCCAGCTGAGGTGTCTGGCTGATGTTCGGGGCCGCTGCGCCGACCTTCAATACGAAATAAGTGCTGTTCGTGACCTGGCGGAACGAGTGGTACTCGGTGCCTGTTATCGCGACTATGTGGCTGCCCGAAGCGCCGGGCGGCACCTTGATATTAACAGTGAAGTTGTCGGGCACGCGGAACACGCCGTCGACCGGGTTCCATTCGCGAAGTATGCGCACCTCGTCGAAGTGCGACGGCGCTACTGAGTACTCATAGTCGAGGCCATCCACCTTCAGGTCGAAGTTGTGCAGCCAGTACATGCCGGTGACTAGCACGCCGCCCTCAATGGTGATTTCCTCGCCGGGCTGCGCCACGACTTCGTCTGGCACCTGCAACTCGAACATGTAGAAAGTTCTGGCCGAATTGCTCAACGTGGGCATCATGAAAACGCCCACCGCGAGGAACGCGGCGGCCGAAACCAAAAACAACGATTTGTCGAGCCTCATAGCCCTTTCCTTGTCCGTTATTTCGATATGTATAAGAGTCCTCTCAAACTTTTATGCTAATCGTAGAAAAGCTTTTGAATGTTCGGTGCGAATCGCGCGAAAGTTTATAAATCTTCCAGAAAATCCGCGCTCCCGCGAATCGGGCGCGTAAACCCCGGCACATCTTGAAATTCTTTTCCCACCAATCTTTAATAGTTCCATATGAGGCCGAAGACGGAATCGCACAAGCTCGAGTTCCCGCGGATCGCCGCGTTGTCCGTTGCACTCCTCGTTTTGGCTGCCGCGGCCGGCTGCGCCGCCGCGAAGGCGTCGTCTTCCCAGGAAACGCCGCCGCCTGTCTACGGCATAGAGATATACGAGTACGACCGCACCATACAGCAGCCGGTCGGCGCGGCCGTCGTGTACGCGGTCAAGGTGCGGAACACCGGAGTGCTCGATCTCACGGGCGTCGGGCTGTCGGCGGAAAAGCTTCCGACCGTGCTTTTCCAATCGACAGCGCTCGGCCCCAAGGTGCTGAGGTTCGGCGAAACGTCGGAGCTCTACTATAAAATCTTGGTGCCTGAGGGGTTCGATGGGACTTACACGTTCTCGATTGCCGCAACAGCATCGTACGGCGCCGGCAACACGTCGCACTCGAAGCCGGTGCAGTTGAGCGTGGCCGCCAGCCCAGGCAAGCCGACCACGACAACCAGCACGCCCGGCGTGGCAAGCATAGACGCGATTCTTCCGATGATAGTCGCGGGCACGGCCGAAAAACCGTCCGCTGGCGTCCAGCCAGGCAGGATGCTCGCCGACATCGCGGAAGTTTTCTTCTCCAAGTTCCGGTCCGGCGTGGAGTACGCGCGCGTGACCGCGTCGTCCACCATTTCGGACTCCGTTATGCTACGCACTATCGCCGCAGCGTTGTTAGCCATCATGCTGCTCATGATAGTAGTCCGAAATGCACTCATAACCGCTATGCGCCATGGCTGACCGCATGGTAAGCAATGCGGCGTACAGAGAGCCGGCCATTGATTTATAGTTGATTTCAAGAAATCTTATCTTATGCCGAAGGCGCCGAAGACGAAAAGGAGAACGGAAGCGAAGGAAGGCCGATGGCTGGTCAGGGCGGACGAGGAGACCGACGAATCGCTGGGCAAGCGGCCGGCCGACCGAACGATAGCCGAGGTACTGAAGGCCGCGGTGGTCGTCGTGGACAAGCACTCGGGCCCGATTTCGCACCAGGTCACGGCATGGGCCGGCCGGATTTTCGGCGCTGGACGCAGCGGCCATTCGGGCACGCTCGACCCCGGCGTCAGCGGCGTGCTGCTGGTCGCGCTTAACGACGCGACGAAGGCCATGCCCGTACTGATGGCGGCGGACAAGGAATACGTCGGCGTGATGCGGCTGCACGCGGACGTTCGCGAGGATGCGCTGAAGGCGAAAATAGCCGAATTCGTAGGAACGATAAAGCAGCTGCCCCCTGTGAAGTCGGCGGTCGCGCGCAGGGTGCGCAAGCGCGAAATAAAATTCTTCGACATGCTCGAGCTCGACGGCCGCGACGTGCTGTTCCGCGTCGGTTGCGAGGCCGGCACTTACATCCGCAAGCTCTGCCACGACGTCGGCGAGGCGCTCGGCGTGGGCGCGCACATGACGGAACTGCGGCGCGTGCGGGCCGGCATGTTCGACGAACGCAAGTCGCACAGCCTCATGGACGTCAAGGACGCGTACGAAAGGTGGAAGGAAACGGGCGACGAGAAGCCGCTGAGAAGCATGCTCATGCCAGTCGAGCACGCGATACTCGATACCAAGGCCGTGCTCGTCAAGGATTCGGCCGTCGACGAGGTGTGCCACGGAGCGCCCGTATACGCTGCCGGAATCACGCGCGTACAGCCCGGAATCGAGCCCGGCCGGACAGTGGCTGTGTACACGCAGAAGGAAGAGCTCGTCGCGCTGGGCATCGCGCGCATGGGCAGCGAGGAGATGGCGAAGGTTAGGAAGGGCACGGCCGTGCGCACCGACCGCGTGTTCATGGAGCGCGGCGTTTACGGCATGCATGCCCGCGCAAAAGACTTAAAGGAGAAACGCGCATAGTGATTGAGTGGTGGGTGGCCGAATGAAGATTTCAGAGATACAGAACGGGATGAGCAACATAGCGATCGAGGGGAAGATTATAGACGTCTCCGACCCGCGGGAGGTGAACACGCGCTACGGCCAGAAGCGCGTGGCCGACGCGACGCTCGAGGACGACAGCGGCACCATCAAGCTCAGCCTCTGGGAGGGGCAGATAGACAGCGTCAAGGTCGGCGACCGCATTTCGATATCAGGCGGCTACGTGACCGAGTTCCGCGACGCGATGCAGCTGAACCTCCCGCGCTCGGGCAAGCTGGACGTGCTGTAGGCGGCGTGCCGTTTTTCTGCGCAGCGGAACACTTTAATACTAGGCCAGACAACATTCCAAACAATGCCGAGGTCGCATAACCAGGTAGTGCACCGGTCTTGAAAACCCGTTGATATGATGGCTTGACTCTGACGCCAAAAGCTGTGATGAGTAAGAGGTGAATTGAGGGTTCGAGAGAACCGGCGGGCGCAAGCCCTTATGGGTTCAAATCCCATCCTCGGCGCTCGATTGGAATGGAAGACGGCAAACGGGAACGCAGGACGGTCAGGCTGGTCTCCTACGTGCTCCTTGAAAGGGACGGGCGGATACTTCTCGGCAGGCGCAGGAACGCGTTCGGCGCAGGCTGTTGGAGCATGCCCGCGGGCCACATCGAGCACGGCGAGAGCGTCATCGAGTGCGCAAGGCGGGAGCTGAAAGAAGAAACCGGCCTCGAAGCGGACTCGTTCGAGTTCGTCGCAGCGAAGCTGATACCGCCGTACGAGCTGAACGGCGCTATGGCCGGCGACTACGTCGCGTTCCTCGTGCGGCCGAAGGGATTGGACGGAGCGCCGGAGAACATGGAGCCGGACAAGAACGGGAGCTGGGAATGGTTCGACCCGGCCGCGCTGCCGGAGCCGCTGTTCCCGCCGGTTGCGCTGCTGCTGGAGTGCGCGAAGGTCGGCGTGCCTTTCCTGGACTGAGTCTCTCCCCCGCATGTTTTTAATACCGGAAAGTGAATCCTATTACAAGGAATGATTCGATGGCGTGGGAGATTACCGAAACTTTGGCGCAGCCGCTGGACGCGTTCTTCAAGTCCGCGGTAGGCTTCCTGCCCAACCTGGGTTACTCGGTCATACTGCTCGCGATAGGATGGGCGCTGGGGAACGTGGCAGGACGGTCGGCAAAGGCCATAATGGTTAGGTTCAAGCTCGAAAACTACCTCGCTAACAGGACGTCCATGTTCAAGCTCAGCGAGCTGGTCCCGATAATATTCGAGTGGACCGTATACCTCGCGTTCGTGCAGATGTCCGCGCAGGCTCTAGGAATAGCGGCGATAGCGGACTTCGTGAACGTCGTGGTAGGGTTCATACCCGGCGTGGCCGGGACCATAGCCATATTCGTGGTCGGCTACGTGTTCGCGGACTATGCGAGCGAGCAGATAGCGAAGGGCGGCGCAGGCTACTCGAAGGCGACGAGCAAGGTGCTGTTCTGGCTCATAATCTACGGCACGGCCGCAGTGTCGCTGCCGCTCGTGATGGTCAACACCATATCGGCCGGTACCACGCTCACTCTGGCGCTCGTCGCGCTCGAGATGGGGCTGGCCATAGCCTTTGGGTTGGGACTGAAGGACGTGATCGCGAGCGCGGCCAAGTCGGGCAAGGGTTGAAGGCCCCGGCATTAGATTCTTACCGCCGGGCACGTGTCCTTTTTTTAATTTTAAGTAGCAGTATTTCCGTATTGTAGTTTAGCGATTGCGCGCCAGTGGTCTAGCCTGGTAGTAATATTTAAGTAAGACTAGTCGATACTATAAACCATGAATAAAAGAGGCATACTGATAGAAGGCAGGAGGATAAAATTTCTCCCAGAAAAACAAAGGTACTTCATAAAGTTGGTAAAATCTGAATCCGGATTGACATGGCTGCAACTGTCTAACTTTTTGGATGTCTCAACACACACAGTTAGAGTCGACTGGTTGACAGAAAAGTCGACACTCCCGGAAAGCCACTTCAATAAAATGATTACACTCATAAAATCGAAATCGAAACGAAAAATAATCGAAGAAAAATACGTCAAGAAAATTCTTCCAATGAGTTGGGGTAGAAGCTTGGGTGGAAAGAATTCTATAGAAAAAATTAGGAAAAGAAACATCCCAAATCCGTGTAAAGACATTTTTAAAAACGATGATTTTTCAGAGCTGGTTGGCATAATTCTCGGAGATGGATCTGTATCCAGAAAAGTCGTAGAAATAGACTTGGAAAATCCGTATGAGCTTGAGTACGCCGACACAATATCTAAGTTTTTCCATACGCTTTTCCAACTCAAAACAATCAGAAAGATAAAAAGTTCTGTAATAATATTGAGAGTTAATTCCATCGGACTTGTGGAGTTTTTGTCCAAAATTGGTATTAAGAGTGGGAATAAAACAAAAAACAACGTGGGTGTGCCAAGTTTCATAAAACGGGACAAGTATTTGGCAAAAAGATGCCTACGCGGATTGGTGGATACGGACGGTGGCCTTTTTGCTAAGGATAAAAAATCCAAAAGGGCGTTTGTGGAATTTAAGAGCAAAACAACTAGGTTGAGAAGAGACTTTGATCGGATGGCAAACATGCTCGGATTTAGAACATCCCGGTCTGGAAAAATTGCCGTAAGAATCCAGAACCAAGACGACGTGATAAAATATATGAAAGAGATTGGAAGCAACAACCCAAAGATTAAACTTAAAATACATAATATCAATAAGTTTGGTGTAATCCCGACAACATCCAAAATAAAAGAGGCTATGCGTCAGTGATCCAATCTGGCCAAGATGTCAGCTTCCCAAGGCAACGGAAACAGCTGAAAATCCGGGTTCAAATCCCGGCTGGCGCATTACATTTTTATCATCATATCTTCAGGAGCAGGTTCCCTCTCTGCCAATCCCGTATTATCCTTAAAGAGGTCCTTACTTTGTCGATATCGCCGCCCTTGGAGAGGAAGTTCTTCTTCCTGCCTATCTCCAGGAGGATTTCCATGGCGTCGTCGGTTCCTACAGTCACGCCATATAATCTTTCCAGCCCCCGCCTGTCGTTGTCCAGGAACAGCTGTATTATCTTCATCGCTGCCAAATCGGGACTTTTCAGCTTTTCCGGGTCCATGACCGACATCATTGCCCGTTCCGCTTCGTCCTTGTCATCGAAGGGTATCACGCCGGGCGTGTCCAGAAACAATATATCGTCCCCGCCTGATATCCATTGCACACCCCTGGTCACTCCGGCCACGGGGGACGTCTTTGCGGCCGACCTGCCGGACAGGGCGTTTATGACCGACGACTTGCCGGTGTTTGGATAGCCGACCACGCCTACGTTTATTTTACCCCAGCGCCGGCGCTTTCTGGAAAGAATGAAAATCGCCTTCTTCAGGTCCGCGATGCCCGTCCGTTTCTTGCACGAGACGAAGACCGATTTTTTCGACATTGAATTCTTCAGGAAATCGTCCCTCATCCTTTTCGTTATCAGGTCGGCCTTGTTCAGAACTAGTATGAACGATTTCCCTTTCCGCAGGATCCTGTTCTCCACGATTCTGTTCCTGGTCAGGTACGGCATTCTGGCGTCCACGACTTCAAGTAGGACGTCTGACCGGTCGATGACGCTGTCCACGACCTTCCAGAAGTTACGCATGCTCATACGATTCATATGATTCATTCGGGATTTGGCGCTTATTTGGCTTTACGGGCGATGGCCGGAACCGATAGGGAAACTGGTTGGGTATGTGGTGCAGGGGCGCTAAGTCGCAGCGTGCGAATGTATTCGTATGGACGAATCCGAAGCCGCTTGGGAATCCAGGCCGCAGGAAGCGGACCGATAGGCCGGCGTCCCTGCATTATACGGCATCACGGCAGGCCCCGTCACGAGCGGACCGATGGATTCGATTCCGGTCGTCGTCCAGCAACCGACCGTCCAAACGCTGGGCAACGCTCAATCCCCGGGCATCGTCTTCCCGGAACGCCATTTCCCGCCATTCGAAACGAAGACCGTCATGAAGAAGCTGTTCGGGCAGCTGTACTTTTTCCTCGGCGGGAAGCCCCATTTAACTAATCCTTTCTTCATAGCTTTCTTATGAGCGATGCCTGCCGAAGGGAGAACTGCATACAATGCTGCGTTGAGACCGAGATGCCGCTCTCCAAAGACGACCTGGAACGCCTGGAAGGCCTGGAGTTCAAGCGGAACGAGTTCGTCGTCGATGTCGGTGGTTGGATGCGGCTGAAGAATGCGGGCGGACGGTGCGTGTTCAACGACGGAAGCGAATGCAAGGTATACGACGACCGTCCGGAAGGCTGCAGTCTGTATCCCATAGTGTACAACGAAGACAAAGAGGACGCGGCGCTCGACAACGACTGCCCATTCAGCAACGAGTTCGCCATGGGGGAGGACGAAAAGCGGGAACTGCTCGAGCTCATCGGACGGCTGAAGAAGGAGCGCAAGGAAAGGTTCGGATGAGCGGAGGGCGACGCGTGCCCGACAGGACTGCGACCGGTGTTTGCATGAAAAAGTGCGATTGGTGCGGCAAGGAAACGCCGTTCACGAAGATAAAATTCAAGGGCAAGTTCTACTGTTCAGACGAGTGCATGAAACAAGGCGGTGGTGTTTAGACCTATCCTCGAAAACCTTATAAAACCAGTGGACTTTTCGTTAAGTTCCCGGCTGGCGCACACGCTTCCTTGAATGCAGATTTAAAAACATATAAGCACTACAATTCTTAATAATCATTTGCAAAACAGGTGCGGGCATGACACGACCTACTGGACCGACGAACGCGCACACGCGTCTGCTCATCGGCAGGCTCGAGAAGACGAAGGAACCTATATGGATGGACGTGGCGGCGAAACTGCGCAAGCCGAGGAGGATCAAGGCCGCTGTCAACGTGGTCGACCTGGAGAGGCACGCGCAGGCCGGAGAAACGGTCGTGGTGCCTGGCGTCGTGCTGTCGAACGGCGAGCTGACCAAGACGGTGCACGTGGCCGCGTGGCGGTTCAGCCCAGCCGCGGCTGCGAAGATAAAGAAGGCGAAAGGTAGCGCGATGACCATCGACGAACTGCTCGCGAAGAACAAGTCAGGCTCGAAGGTAAGGATACTGGTCTGACAATTCCATACACATGACTCGGGTGCTATTTTCATGGCGACCATATACGACGCGGAGAACCAGATTCTCGGAAGGGCCGCAGCAGTGATAGCGAAACAGCTGCTCGAGGGCGAGGTCGTGGCGGTCGTGAACGTAGAGAAGGCCGTGATATCAGGCAGCCGCAAATACACCGTCAGCAACTACGACGAGAAGACGAGGCGTGGGGACCCGCACAAGGGCCCGTTCTTCCCGCGCACGCCGGACGGCATATTCCGCCGCACGGTGCGGGGGATGCTGCCGATCAAGAAGCCGAAGGGCAGGGCGGCGTATAAGAGGCTGCGCGCGCATATAGGCATACCCGAGGAGCTTAACGGCAAGGCGTCGGAGTTCAGGAAGATCGCGGCCGCAGACGCGTCCACGCTCAAGACCGGCGGGATGACCCTAGGCGACCTTTCCGCCGCGCTCGGCGCTGCCAAGAGATGGTGAAACGGAATATGGCGAAGGCTACTGCTAAAAGGACCTCGAAGAAGGCCGACGCGGCCGCTAAAGCTGCAGCGGCGAAGCAGGACAAAGGTTTCGTTTATGCGACAGGCAAGCGCAAGACAGCCGTGGCACGCGCATCGGTGAGGCCCGGCAAGGGCAGGCTGACGATAAACTCAAAGCCCCTCGACGTGTGGGGCATCGAAATCTTCCGGATGTGGATACGCGAGCCGCTCGTGCTGGCGGAGGAGGCCGCGGCCAAGGCCGACATCGACATAATCGTGCGCGGCGGCGGCATACCATCGCAGGCGGAGGCCATCCGCATCGCGATCGCGCGCGGCCTGGTGAAGCTGACGAATGACAGCGCGCTAAAGGAAAAGTTCCTAGGATACGACCGCGGGCTGCTGGTGTACGATTTCCGCCGCACGGAAGTGCACAAGCCGTCGCGCAGCAGGAAGGGCGCGCGCAGACACAAGCAGCGCTCGAAGAGATGAGCGGGCATCAGGCGACGGCCAAAACTTAAGCTTAAATGGGGACAAAGTTAAAATAGGTCAAATCAAGGCGAAATGGAAATGATGGTTCCTGTAAGATGCTTCACATGCGGCAATGTCATAGGCCAGGCGTGGGAAGAGTACAACCGGCGCGTGGACCAGGGCGAGGACCCCGCCAAGGTCATGACCGAGCTCGGATTGAAGCGGTACTGCTGCAGGCAGGTCTTCATCTCGAACGTCGACATGCTCAAGGAAATAAACCAGTTCAGGCCGTGAATCGGCTGCGCTGGCCAGCGGTGTTTGGAAATGATGTGGCCGGAAAACGAGTTCACGAGGTTCGAGGTCGCGCGGTTGGTCGGTGCGCGCGCGCTCCAGATAGCGCTCGGCGCGCCCGTGCTCGTCAAGTCCGAGGAGACCGACTCGATAACTCTCGCCAAGGAAGAGTTCAGGAAGAAGATGATACCTATAACCGTGAAGCGCGAGCTGCCGGACAAGACGAAGGTCGCGGTGGCCGCGCGAGCTGCAATCGAGAATTGGATGAAAAGGTACAACGGCGAGATTTAGACAGCGTAAAACTTACTCAACCTGTTTATCACGCTTCTCCTCGTTTCTTCGATTCTCTTGTCGAGCGAAGACCTTTCCATCAAGTATTCATGAATCGTGTTGAGACTCATTTTCTTAATTAATGGGAGTAGAGCCTTGTCCAAATCCGTTATCGTGAGATTGCTGTTTTTGTCGATGGTGCGCAGAGATTTTAGCATCTCCGGAAAAAGCGAATAGAATTTCATCTTGTCGAACAAGTGCGGGAACCGTCCATCTTCAACCAGCGCTTTCATCTGATGTTTGCATATGAGATTGCCATACGGTTTCGGCTCGTCGGGCTGGTATAGTATCCGGTCGTATTCCTCTGTTGCCGCTTCGAACCATCTCGAATAATAGTCCTGCGGCATCGAGCAGTTGTTCCCTTTTTTAGTCACGGCCCCGCATGTGCACCTGCCTTCGTAGTTAAGGAAGCTGAGAAATTCGTTGAACACGTCCTCGTCGGTTGCCTTCCATTTAGGAACGGGGTAGGGTAGGTTGCCAGCGTTCACAAAGTACGACAGCCTCTCTTTCTCCATGGACGACACTTTGGCGACAAAATCCCTCTTGCACTCCCTCGCTAACTTGTCGCATGGATAGTACTGGATGACCCGGAATTTTTCTAAGAGCTCCTTCTTTATGGTCTTGAACCGCTCGAGGTATGTGCTTGTGTAGTCTATGATGTCAGGGTCCCAGCCGAACTTTACCATCTCCTCCGGGTTGTACATCGAGAGAAACACCGAGCTTGCCCGCAGCACGTTCGACCTCCTGCCATGTACATACCTGGAGTTCGCCGACTCTAGCGGTATTGGCCACGATATCGTCCCTTCGGATACGAGAATCGATGTGTACGGCATACCAATTAATTGACATTGGTCGCGCAACTTTTAAATAGGTATGCAACTACTGCCGTATCGGACGCCGCAGGCGCCGCCGTCCCGGCTACTCCAAAAACTCCACGTCGTCGATCCTTCCGTCCGCGTCCTTGTCGATTCCGCGGACCACGCGCGCCACGCCCGCCTCGAACGCGTTGCCCGCCTGCACGTCGCGCATGCGCTTGACCAGCGCCACGATGGCTGCGCGCGTGCCCTTGAAGCGTATGCCCGACAGTACGAGCACGAACTTGCCGTTGGCGCCGTTCTTGCCGCTTCTCGCCAGCGGGTTGCGCATCTTGACGATTATGCCGATGTCGTCGCCGCTGTACACGGACTTTGTGAAGCTGGAAACGACGTTGAAGTCGTGCTTCGGGTCGAAGTACACTGGCAGGTCGTGGTTGAACCTGTCTATCACGGTGTTCGTCTTCGGCCCGCCTATCACTATCAGGTTCCCGCGCAGGTCCGCGTCCGTGACCTCGGTGTCGAGCTTGTAGTTCGGATGCGCGGTCTTCAGGAACGTGCCTAGGAAAAGCGCGAGGTCTATGCCCACGCTGCCGTCCAGCGCCTGGCCGCCGTACTTGCCGTGCGGGTCGGGCGAGCCGACCACTATCGTGGCATCCAGCCTGCCGCCTGATATGAAAGGCTGGAAGAACTCTATCTCCCTGATCTTGGTCTTCACGTCCGTCAGCGACTCGCCGTCGAAAATCTTGATTGCCAGGTAGGGGTGCGAGACCGCGTATATCTTCGCCGTGGCTCCGGCCCGCGCCTCCGTGCCCTTGAGCATGATTATCCCCGAGCCCTCCAGCCTCCGGAGGTGGTAGTATATCTTCTGCTCGTGCTCCTTCAGCCTGCGCGCGATGTCCATTGCGCAGCTCGGCCGCTTCGAGAGCTCGTTCAGTATCCGCTGCGCAAGGTCGCTGTTCAGCACGCTGAACTTTTTCGGGTTCAGCTGCAGCGCGCGGTACGCCTTCTGCCCGTCGCTTGTCTCCTCGACGAAGTATGTCATCGTTTAGCCTCGCATTCTCCCGCAGATTAAAACTATGATTTTACCCTTATAAATACTTTTTGTATGGTCGCGGTGTTTTAAGCCACTTTCGGCCCCAAAGCCGCCGGCTCTAAAGGAAACCTTTTAGATTCCTTTTATAGCGTTTTCCTGCCTAATAACAAACTAAAGGAGGGACGAGCAAGCCAAAACCCCACAGAGGAGACTTGTATTGCAGGATTCTGCATGATGCAAATTGGCCGCCAAGCTCTCCCTCCCCAATACAATTGTCGGCAGTAAAGGTTGGTGCGAGATGCAGAACGACGTCGAATGCCCGAAATGCAACTCGCCGGCAGTACGCCTCACGAGCGGAACGCATCCGGTCACGTACGAGTGCGCGGACTGCGGTCACGGCTTCGTGAAGGGCAGGAACATGCTGACAGAGGAATGAGACGGGGCTCGGATTTTTGGAGTGATGATTCGACATGTGCGGGATAATAGGATACGTGGGCGCCAAGGACGCGGCGCCGATCATATTCAACGGCCTCAAGAGGCTTGAGTACAGGGGGGTACGACTCGGCCGGCATAGCCATAGTGGCGCCGGACGGCAGCACGGACATAAGGAAGGACGTCGGCCGCGTGGACGCGATAAACGAGAAGCTGCGCTTCCTCGGCATGCAGGGCACCATCGGCATAGGCCACACGAGGTGGGCGACGCACGGGGGCGTGACGCAGAAGAACGCGCACCCGCACGTCTCGAACAACGGGAAGATAACCGTCATACACAACGGTATAGTGGAGAACTACCAGGAGATAAAGCGAATGCTGGCCGGCAACGGGTTCACGTTCTACGGCGAGACCGACACCGAGACGATTCCGAACCTCATCGAGTTCGAGATGCGCAAGGGTAAGGACTTCGAGGCCGCGGCGCGCGACGCAATCAAGCAGCTCGAGGGCTACTATGCGGTGCTGGCAATGTTCGACGGGGAGCGCAAGATTGTGGCGTCTCGCGACGGCTCGCCGCTAGTTGCGGGCGTCGGCGCGGGCGAGAACTTCATCGGCAGCGACATCCCCGCCTTTCTGGAGCATACGAAGACGGTCATGTACATACACGACAAGGATTTCGTCGTCATCGACGACCGCGGCATACGGTTCAAGGATTTGGACGGCAACGCAGTCGAGCGGCCGGTGCACAGCATAGACTGGAGCCTGGATCAGGCGCAGAAGGGCGACTTCGACCACTTCATGATGAAGGAGATATCCGAGCAGGTCGACACCGTCCAGAAGGCTGCGAACCAGGACATGGACACTCTTTTAGCGGTAGCGGACGCCGTGCGCGATGCTAAAGGCATCTTCCTCGTTGCGTGCGGCAGTTCCTACCACGCGTGCATGAGCGCGAGCTACATCTTCTCGAAGATAGCGAACATGCACGTGAACGTCGTGCTCGCGTCCGAGTTCAGCAACTACGAGCACTTCCTCACGCCCGAGACGCTCGTCATCGCGGTGTCGCAGAGCGGTGAGACGATTGATGTTTTGGACGCGGTCAGGACCGCGCGAAAGAAAGGAAGCAAGGTCATGTCCATCGTGAACGTGATGGGCTCCTCGCTGCACCGCAACTCCGACAAGTCGCTCATGCTGAACGCCGGGCCGGAGATATGCGTGCTGAGCACGAAGACGTACACGGCGCAGCTTGCCGTGCTTTCGCTGCTCGCGTACGCGGTGGCCGGCCGCTACGAGGAGGGTAGGCAGAGTCTGCAATATCTGTGGAACATCATATACAACCTCACGGCCGCGAACACGCGCGATTACATCAAGCAGCTCGCGGACAAGCTGAAGGACAGGGAGCACGTGTTCCTTATAGGCCGCGGGCTGCAGTACCCGACCGCGCTCGAGGCGGCGCTGAAGGTGAAGGAGGTCTCGTACATACACGCCGAGGGCTTCTCGGGCGGCGAGCTGAAGCACGGCACGATCGCCTTGATCGAAACGGGCACGCCGTGCATAGTCTTCAGCTCCGCGGACAACGAGAAGGAGATAATATCGAACGCGATGGAGATCAAGGCGCGTGGCGGCTACATCATAGGAGTGAACGCCCACAGCAACGAAGTCTTCGACTTTTTCATCAAGGCGCCGGACGTCGGGCTGCTCAACCCGATAACGCAGATAATCCCAATACAGATCCTCGCATACCAGCTCGCGGTGCTGCGCGGGTGCGATCCAGATATGCCTCGAAATCTTGCTAAATCAGTCACGGTTAAATAGAAGTCCGTACAAAGTAAAAAATGGGCATTGTATGGTATACACGAAAGAGCAAAGAAAGGAAAGATATTATAAACTTAAAGGACGAGGGATTTGCGTTAGTTGTGAATGCAGACCTGCGAAACCCGGCAACGTGAGATGTTTAAAATGCATAGAGAAAGTGTCGGAAAGGAACAAACTTCAATGGAAAAAAGTGGTGGAAAGTTTTACCAACATTCCAGAAAAAGGACATCGAAAAATTGTGTTCAGGAGGCTCGGGATATCGGACAGGTTGATTCCAAGACCGGACGGCGTGGACAAAAATGGAGTATTTGTGGAGTTGAAGAAGGCGATGCCGCGATTCGTGCATGGGTCATTCACAAAGAAGTCGAAATACTTTCCAGAATTATATTTTAAGAAACATTCTACAGAATGGGACTCGGAATTCGTAGACAAACAAATAGAAGCAGATTTGAGGTTTTTGAAAAAAATTAGGGTAATAATAGTCAAAGCCAACGAACTTGGAAAAGTTTTAGAAGATAAAACATTCCCTCAAGAGATGTGATTACATGGAAATCGACCGCACGATATTCCGCGCGTACGACATACGCGGCGTGTATGGGCAGAACCTCACCGAAGAGGTAGCCGAGAAGATAGGCATGGCCGCCGGGAAGCACGCGACCGGGACTTTCACCGTAGGCAGGGACTTCAGGTCGCACGGGAAGGCGCTGGAAGACGCATTCGTCTCGGGCCTGCTCAAGGTCGGCTGCGACGTGAACCTCGTCGGGGTCGGGCCTACGATACTGCCCGTGTTCGCGAACTGGATTATGAAGAACGACGTGGCTGCGTGCATAACGGGATCGCACCTCACTGCCGAATGGAACGGGATTAAGCTCTTCAGGCAGGACGGCGTCGGGTTCTTCGAGCACGAGAACAAGAGGCTCGGCGAGCTGGCGGCGTCCGAGCTGGAAGCGGCTGTGGAACGCGGCGTAGTGAAGGAGCTCGACAACGTGGAGGAACAGTACATAAAATTCGTCAAAGAGAACGTCAAGCCGGAAAAGGTAAAGGTCGTTATAGATTTCGGCAACGGAGCCGCCTGCCTCCTGGTGCCGAAGATAATCGACGCGTTGGGCAACGTGGAAGCCGTATACCTTTTCGACACGCCCGACGCCACGTTCCCGAACAGGAATCCCGAACCCGACGACGAGTCGCTGTCCGAACTGAAGAGAAGGGTCGTGGCCGAGAAGGCCGATCTCGGCATCGCGTTCGACGGGGACGGCGACAGGGTGGTGTTCGTGGACGACGAAGGCAAGTTCCTGATGCCCGAGGAGTCGTCAGTCCTTTTCATAAGGGACATAATGAAGTCCAGGAAGGGCTGCGTGGTCGCGAACATCGAATGCTCGAGCATAATCGAAGAGGAGGTCGGGAAGTTCGGGCAGAAGGTGGTGAGGATACCGGTCGGGCACACGTTCCTCGTGCAAGAGACGAAGAGGAACGACGCCGTGTTCGGCATAGAGAAGAGCGGGCACCTGACGATACCAAAGTTCTACTGGTTCGACGACGCGATACTCAACGGCATGTACATGATCGAACTCGTCTCCAAGCTCGGAAGCAAGGTCTCCGAGCTGAGGAAGGGCATACCGAAGAGGTTCTTCAAGAGGTTCAAGGCGGACTGCCCGGACGATATGAAGGGCAATATTATGGACAGGTTGAAGGAGAAGTTCGCAGCCAAGTACGAGAACGTCAACACCATGGACGGCGTCAGGGTCGATTTCGCGGACGGCTGGATACTCATGAGGGTGTCTAACACGTCGCCTATGATACGCCTGTCCATAGAGGCGAAGGACGAGAAGAGGCTGCAGCAGCTGTACGAGGAATTCTTTTCCGCGCTGGACGAGGAAGTGAAGAGGGTGGCGTAGGATGAAGGCAGTGATACTCGCCGGCGGGAAGGGCACGAGGATGCTGCCGCTCACACACACGAGACCGAAGGTGCTGCTGCCGCTAGCGGGCAAGCCAATCATCCGGCACATGGTCGACGACCTTGTATCGCTGGCAGGCGAAGGAATAGACATCGACGAGATAGTCATCGTGGCGAACTACCTCGAGGAAAAAATAAAAGACTTCTTCTCGGCGCAGGACTGCGGCGTGAAAATCACGTTCATGCACCAGCCCGAGACGAAAGGCACGGGCGACGCCCTTAGGGCCGCCGGCCGCATCGGAGAGCCGTTCTTCGCGATCAACGGCGACGAGACGTTCGACCGCGGGACGTTCGTGAATCTCGCCCGCGCGTTCAAGGAAAAGGCCGCGCTGGCCGTCATAGGCGTGGCCGAGGTCGAGAAGCCACAGCTCTACGGCGTGCTCGAGGTGGACGGCGAAGGTAGGCTGCTGCGTCTGCTGGAGAAGCCGTCCGAGCCGCCGTGCAACCTGGTGAACGCGGGCGTGTACATGTTCGCGCCGGACATATTCGACTACATCGAGCGGCTGCAGCCGAGCGCGAGAGGAGAGTACGAGCTCACCGACGCCATAATCGCGATGCGCGACGAGACGCAGCTAGTGTACTGCGCGCCGGCCGAAGGCTGGAAGAGCGTGTCGGTGCCATGGGACCTGCTGGACGCTAACGCGGCGAAGCTGGCCGGGCTCGCGAAGAAGGAAGATAAGAACGTGATTATCGGAAAGAACGTGGAGCTCAAGCCGGGCGTGCACATCGAGGGCAACGTCTTCATCGGCGACGGTTCCGTAATCGGCCCGAACTGCTACATACGCGGCGACACATCCATAGGCAGGAACTGCAGGATCGGGAACGGCGTCGAAATCAAGAATTCGATTATCATGGACGACAGCAACGTCCCGCAC
>JBDRGB010000025.1:0-3083 GCA_043818155.1 Candidatus Aenigmatarchaeota archaeon
ATACAGCTGTCCGAATGGACCACATGGATAATCGTCGTGGCCGTGGCTGTCGTGGCGCTGGCGTTCCTGTTGTGGCCGGGTAAGGGTTACAGCCCGCGCACCGGCAGCTACACTTTCAAATCGCCGCCAGAGCTCGGCAAGCAGACCGTGGACGATATCAAGGCCAGGGTGGAGGCGCTGGGCACCAAGATACCGGGACTGCCGAAGAAGTCGTTCGCGCCCGCGAAGCTACAGCCCCAGCCGCAGCAGCTGCCTCAGGCTTCGTACCAGCCTGCGTCGGCCGGATACTCGTTCAAGCCGAGGCTGATGGTGCCTGTCACCGGCAGGTTCGCCGCGCAGCAGAGTACTCTGGCTGCCTCGAAGCCTGGCTTGCTCGAAGCAGTATCGCAGAAACTGTCCGGGATAAAGGACATGTTCAAGCGGAAGAAGGAGGAAGTCGAGCTAGTCGAACAGTAGCCGCGCCGCCTCCCTCAGCCCATGCATATCCTGCACGATCCTATGATGGGGTACGTGCCCGCGTGCAGCTTGCATACAAGGCCCTCTTCGCGCATCTTCCTGCAGATTGCGCAGATGGACTTGTGCATTTGCTTCGCGTCAGGGTCGGCCAGCGCTATCTCACTCGCCAGCTTGCCGACGAGCGCCATGACCTTCTCGTTCGAGGATATCACGCGCACGTTGTTGCCGCGCAGCTCGCGCCTGTACTGCGACACCGCGGGCTGGGTTATGCCGAGCTTGCGGGAAATCTGCACCTGGGTAAGGCCGTAGGTCTTGGACAGCTCACCCGTTATTATCGCGCGCAGTGCGGGCAGGACGTCCGACACTATGATTTCGCAGAACGGCTTCATGAGTTTAATTATGCGGCCGCACGCTTAAAAATATAACATCGTTATAGGACCGCTTATTTCCGGACAAACCGAATAGTAAAATATGCCCGACGTGTTCGAAGGACTGGCGAAGACGTTGGCCGCAGTAGTGCCCGAAGTGCCGATGTACCAGGCTCCGCAGTGGGCCGACCCGAAAATCTGGCTCATAACCGCGGCTGTGCTCGTCGTTATCACGCTCGTCGCGATTTACATGAGGTTCGAGGGCGGACAGAAATAACATCGCCATGGTTTTTTATGATTGCCTGCCTCATATTCATACATGGACGCGGACATCCTTGAAAAATACGGCCGTGCTAGGAGCATCTCGGACGCGGTCGTGCTTTACGCCCGGCCGTTGCTGAAGGATGGCGCAGCGGCGCTGGACATCGCGGAGAAGATCGAGGCGAAGATAGAGTCTGCAGGCGGCGGCATCGCGTTCCCCGTGAACGTCTCGATAAACGAGAACGCCGCGCACTACACGCCTTCGGCCGACGACACGCTGCGGCTGGCGCACGGCGACCTAGTCAAGATAGACACAGGAGTGCACGTCGACGGCTACATCTGGGACCGCGCGTTCACGGTCTGCATAGGCCAGCACGCGCACCCGCTCATATCCGCGGCTGAGAAGGCGCTCGCCGAGGCGATCAAGCTCATCAGGCCAGGCACGAAGGTGATGGACATATCCGAAGTTGTGGACTCGACGATAACTGGGCTCGGGTTCAACCCGGTGCGCAACCTGTGCGGCCACGGCTTGGAGCAGTACACGCAGCACGCGGCGCTTTCCATCCCGAACGGACGCAACACGATACGCGACGAGCTGAAGCCCGGGCAGGCCGTCGCCATGGAGGTCTTCGCGACCGACGGCGTAGGCTGGATACGCGACTCGCGGCCCGTAGAGATTTTCGCGTACGTGCGGGACAAGCCGGCAAGGATGTGGGAGGCGAGGCGCGTGCTCGACGCGGCCAAGAGCACTTTCAACGGGCTCCCGTTCGCGAAACGGTGGCTGCGCGGCCTGAAGCCTGCAATGCCCGCGGTAAAGGTGGACATGGCGCTGGGCCAGCTGCTCTCGGCAGGTGCGCTGCGCGACTATCCCGTGCTGCGCGAGGAATCCGGCGGCAGGGTCGCGCAGGCCGAGGAGACCATTCTATTGCCAGGCTGACCGGGGAGCGACGGCAGCAGACGCATTAATAAGCACCAATCCACAATTTACAAAAATCAAAACGCGTTGAAAAACGTTTGAAAGGAGGCGCATTGATTATGGCGTATTCGCACGTTAACAGCAAGGGTCAGACGTACTGGCTGCACTCGAGGGACGTAGGCAGCAAGGGCGCGAAGCTGTTCTTCTTCAGCAAGAGCCAGGAGGACGCGACCGATTTGCCGGACGTATACTGCATAATAGAGGGACCGACAGGGCTTCCGATGGTGAAGAAGAAGTAAACCCCTGCGAATGTGACGATTTCTGACTTTTTTGCTTCAAACGCTTTCTTCGAAAGGCCTAAATAATCGAAAAACGATTTCTATACTATGAAGAAGGTTTGCGACCGCTGCGGCAAGCTCGTCAAGGAGGTCGGCAAACTCTTCCGCGTCGGCTTCTTGACGCTATGCAAGAACTGCAGGAACAAGAAGGGCCGCATGCGCTGAGCGCGTTTTGGTTATTTTTCCTTTGTCCAGACCAGCCTGCTCCTGCCGGTCTTCTTCTCGCTGACCTCTATCATGCCGAGCTCGGCGAGGTGGTTGACGAAGTCGCGCAATGCCCGGTCGGTCACGGACGCGACGCCCGCCTTCTTCGCAAGCGCACGGTAGCGTCCGTACAGCTCGGCCGACGGCAGTTTCTTCCCGTCATTCAGCGCGTCCAGCAGCATCCTCTCGTGCTCGTTGACGCGCTCCTTGATTATCTGCGGCTTCACCTCGTCCACGGCCTTCAGCGCGACCTTGACGTCCTCGACCGCAACCTTCCGCGCGTTGCGCCTCTCGGCCGCGCGTCCGGCCTTCATCAGCGTCTGCAGGCCTACGCGCACGTCGCCGCCCTTCTGCACTGCGTGGTTCGCCGCGAGCGTGACCACAGCGGCATCGTAGGCACGGAATGCGTCCTTGGCACGTCGTCCGAGTATGTCCTTCATCTCGTCCAAGGTGTACGGTTTGAACTCGACCTCCTCGACGCCCAGGCTGCTGCGTATGCGCGGCTCGGCCTTGGCGAAAACGTGCGGGTTGTTCGACACG
>JBDRGB010000026.1:0-8108 GCA_043818155.1 Candidatus Aenigmatarchaeota archaeon
TATTACCTTAGGAACACTTTAATGAAAAGGTTCTGTATCATCGAGTACGCGCCTCCGTAGAACAGCGCGACGATGAATATTATCATTATGAGTATGACGATGGTCATGAGCAGGTAGCGGTCCACGTCGCCCTTGCGGCCCAGTCCAAAAAGCATCGCCATTTACACCAGCCCCGAAAGAGGTATGATCGAAACGAGCACCGAGTACAGTATCATCAGCACAGCCGAGTATATGCCGATCGCGAGCGCCATCATCTTCCCGAGCTGCATGCGCTTCATCAGGTCCTCGTCTCCGTTCTCAATTATGCTGAGGAATATCGCTATCATGCCCACGACCTCCAGCATGTAGGTGCCGACTATGAGCTGCGTGATGTGGATGGGCATTATCTTGTCCAGGTTGAGTATCGAAGTGAAAACGGTGCTGCCGGCGTCTCCCAGAGCGCCCCCGACTGCCAAGTTGCCGTATATCCCCTCTATCAGCTCCTTGGACATTATCATCATCCTCATCATCATCGCAGACAGCGCCACGACTATGCCGGACGACAGCGGCGCGAGGAGCACGGCCTGTATCTGCATCGTCGACGTGACCTCGCCGAGCATGTCCTTCAGCTCGTCCTCGGTGCTGCGCGAGTTCTTCAGGTAAGTGGATATCGTTATCATCGCCTTCGAGGTCGTGTCCATGCCGCGCTTCGAGATTTCTACGATCGCCTTCATAACCGCGTTCACCATTGTCGACGGGTACTCCCGCATCGCCCCGTTTTTCTCGTCGAACACAGCCTGCTCGAGCGTCATGCCGAACGTCTCGATGTTGTACAGTATGCGATCGAAGAGCCTGGATATCTTCAGCCCGCGTATCTGCGGGGTCACGTTCCGCAGCGTGCTCTCGAACGGGATGCCCCGGCCGAGCTGGTTGCCGAGCTGGAAAAGGACCTCGATGAACTCGTCCTCCATCTGCACTATCTCCTCGCGGAGCTTGATCTTCCCCATCGACGACGCCAGCGCGTATGCGACCACGGCCACGCACATTCCTATTGTCACAACGAGCGAGTACATCAGCTGCTCGAAGCTGAATATGCCCTGCGTGGTCGACAGCATGTAAAGTCCGTAGACGACGAACGGCGCGCCTACCGCGGCGCCTACCAGCGGATACACCCACGGCCGCTCGTGCCTGAAGCTTGGGTGCTTGGATATGTCCGGGTGGTGGAAGCTGTAAGGCCGCCTGTCAAGGTACATCTTCATCACCCAGTAGACGGCCAGCGGCAGCATGACGTTGTACCCTATGGCTATGAACAGAGGCTGCACCGACTCTGGCATGAACACCGACACCATCGGCAGGAACACCAGCCCTATTATCGGGAGGAGTATGCCTAGCGCGTTGATGACTGTCACGGGCGTGCGCAGCTCGGACGAGTAGTCCTTCATGCGCTTCCGCGTGCCCTGAAGTATAACGGAAACCGCCTCGTCGAGGACCTGCTCGCGCCTAGACGCGCTTTCGATTACGGACGTCTTGATGAGGTAGAGCGAGTCCGCGAACTCGGCGTTCTCGCGCTTCCACTTCTTGATGAACCTGTCCAGCCCGGCGGCCGCGGTGTCGTACTTGCGGGTGTATATGTCCCACAGCAGCTGGTTCAGGTCCGTGTCGAGAGGCCCGCTGAGGTTGTCCGCGGCGAACTTGATCGCGTTCTCTATGTTGGGGCTGATGCGCATCGATATGGTCATGTACACGATCGCCAGCACCATCTCCGCGCTCGCCTTTATCCTGAACACCGTGGCGAAGTGCATCGGATAATCATACATGTAGAAGAACACCATGAACGCGAGCACGAATATCACAACGGACATAGGCACGGACGCCGCGTTGAACGCAACCATGACCGCGGTCGGTAGGGCTGCGGCCAAGGCTGTCATGATTAGCGCCAAAGAGAACGCGCCCCGCGGAGTGGCCTGCATGTGGCTGAAAGTCATCGCGTCCTCGTACTTGCCAGTCAGGTCCTTCCACGGCCTGACCGGCAGCATTTTCTCCGCTATCCCACATGCCCTCTCGTACAGCGTGCGCTCCGCCTTTACGGTCTCGCCCCTCACGAACTCCTCGTAGTCCTTCGTCCTCTCCGCGCGCCTCGTCTGTCTCTGCGGCATCTGCCCAACCTTCTTTATTAACTCTGATTTTCAACGATTTTTCCTTTGCGCGCCGCCCCGCTCAGGCGCCGGCCTTCAGCCTGCCCTTGAACCAGGCATCCCATTTGCCGTATATAATCTTCGAGTCCAGACCTCCGACCTCCTGTTTCACCTGGTCGGAAATAATGTGCATCGTCTCGTTGCTTTCCACGGTCCAGTCCGCCTCGAGCAGGTCCGGTCGGTTGAGCTGCTCGGCATACTTCACCATCGTCTCCTTCATCCGCGCGCGCAGCTGTATGTTGTCCCAGACGTCGTCCCACCTCCCGTGCCACTCGCGCACGCGCTTCGATATCTCGTTCAGGACCTCGGACTCGCCGTCCGTCAGCGCCGCGGTCGGCTTCAGCCTGTCCTCCTTGGCCGAATATTCCATCAGGTTCACGAAACCGCCTTCGGTGCCCGGGTCCGACTTCCAGTGCTTGCGCACCTCCGTGAGCGCGGTCACGCGCCGGAAGCGGTGCAGCCCGGACGGGCTGTTGAGCATGCTGCAGATGGTGATGAGGTCTATCGCCTTGAAGCTCGTGTTCGGCACGCCGAGGTCGTTCACTATGCGGTCGTACACCCCGTACGCGGACTCGCCGTGTATCGTGCCTGCCACGAAGTTCGCGAGCGCGCCTATCCGCATCGCCTCGAACAGCGCCTTGCCCTCCACGCTCCTGACCTCGCCCAGGATGAGCACTGAATCGCCGAGACGCAGTGCTGTGCGCAGGGCCTCGTCTGCCGCGAGCTCGGTCTCCACGCGCGTTATGACCGAACGCGACTTGAGCCTGCTGATATTGTACCCGAGCTGCCTCATGTGCACGACGGGCAGCTCGAGCGTGTCCTCCTGGACTATCAGCCTGGTCTTGCGCATCAGCTCGAGCATCATGGCGCCCAGCAGCGACGTCTTCCCCGAGCTCCGGCCGCCCGCTATCAGGCATGCGCGGCCGCCGTCTATTATGAAGCTCATCAGTCCCGCATAGAGCGGGTCTATGAACTTGGCGCGCATGAAAAGAGGGAAGGTCCACGGCTTCTCCCTGTGGCGCCTGAACGCGAACGCGAGCCCTTCAGGTGAGAGCGAGCGTGTTATCGCAGCGACGCGCGCGCGTCCGCCCGGCACTATAAGTTCTGTGTCCAGCACCGGGTTCGCCTCGTCGAGCGGCCTCCCGGAATAGAGCCTGAACCTCGTGGCCCACGCTTCTGCGTCCTCCTTGGTGGGCATGAGGTTCGTCTCGCACTCCTCGAAGTCTGAGTGGTAGATGTAGATGGGCGTGCTGCCTATCGGCGAGTTTATGTAAATGTCCTGCACCCTGTCGTCGCTCAGCAGGAGCTCGAGCACGCCGAACCCGGCAGTGTAGCGGGACAGTATGGTCGCGAGCTCGTCGACCTCCTTCTCGGTAAGCTGCACGTTCATGCCTGCAGCTATGTCCTTGATTATGCCCATGCCCACGTTCTTGAAAAGATCTCGCGCGCGGTCCGGCTCGGAGATTTCGCGTTCGCTCGGCCTGTGCTCCGCGAGGTAGCGGCGTGCCGAGTCGAGTATCGCGTACTTGTCCTCGGACAGCTTGAATTCGGCGGGGGTCATGTGGTATTTGTAGCGCACGCGGCTCGGGATCTTGAAAATCTGCACGAGCGTGCTAGTGTTGCCGATGTAGTATTTGTCGACCAGCATGCCGCCTTTCGGCTGCTCCACCATGTATCGGGTCAGCATGAAGTTCGGCCGCACGATCGGATGGAACAGCTCGCGGTACACGCGGCGATCGCCTGGCCTGTATCCCTGCAGCGAGGTGTTCAGCATCGGCACTGCCAGCTGAATCAGCTTGCACGACTCGAGTATGGCTTTTATTGGCTCGAGCGCGTTCACGACATAATACAAATAACACTGCCTCGTCTGCTCGTCCTTCGCCATCGCCGCGCCGGCGTTCTCGCGCGTTATCATCCTCGTCAGCCGCACGTACGCGCCAACGGGGTCCTTGCGCAGCGCCTCCATTGCAAGGAACTGAAGATCGGCCAGCCGCTTCGGATAGAACTGCTCGCAGCCTGACGGACCCAGCTTGTCCAACGCAAGCAGCTTGTCCTCCTCGGTTATGCGCTTGTACGCGTTCGCTATCTCAACGAGCATGCGCGTCTGGTCGGCGTCGTACTCGTTCTCGCGCGTCTCCACAAGCACAATGCGGTCGACGTTCGGGTCCTTCATCAGCTTGTCTATGGTCATGGCCATGCACGCCTCGAAGTCCTCTATGCTCGAGCCGTACACGCACCCCAGGCAGTTGACGCGCAGCACGCCCTCTTTTATCTCGGATTCGCATACCATCGTGAAGCACCGCACCGGTTCCGAACAAATCCTCATTTCCAGCCGCCGGAAGCGGAGGCCAGAAAGGTTCGACCTATTTAAATTTATTTGCGGCAGCACAAATTCTTTATTAAAGGTCTCTGTCGAAGGTGCCGCCATTGGTTTTTGAAAAGCCTGAGGAAGCTAACGCGATCCTTTCCGAAATCGTAAAGCGCATAAACGAGGACAGGCGCAGGATGAGGCTGCTGGAGCAGTCCCTCGAGCGCCTGGAGAACAGCCTAAGCGCGCTCGAGGGGTCGGCGCTATCCCAGATGAGCGACTTCAAGCTGATGCTGGAGCGAATAGTGAGCAAGATAGAAGCGGCGTCGGCGCGTCTGAACGCCATCGAGGGCAACGTGTCGAAGCTCGGCAGGGGCGTGGACAAGGCGGCGACGAAGCTCGAGCTCAGGCAGATGGAGAGCTTCATAGACCTCGTCAACCCCGTAACGTCCAAGTTCGTCACCAGGGACGAGCTGGACCGCGCGATGGAAGAGCGGGTTAGGAAGAGGGCTTAAAGCTTATTATTTGAGAAAAGAGAAAATCTAATATAGGCGCTTGTGCGAGCCGCCCGAAAACGAAGTGGGATAATGAAACTGCCATTTTTAGGTGAGAGCAAAAAGGCCGAGGAGTCGGCCGGCCGCGGATACGTGCCGACCGATCGCGTGCGCGAGCTGACCGGCCGCGGTTTCTCCGAACTTGACACCATAGACGTGCTGCGGCGCGAGGGGTTCTCGCCGGACGAGATAGACAAGGCCCTGACTCAGACGCTGAAGGAAGGCGTGATTGGTGGCCCTGCGGACGTTATGCAGCAGCAGATGCCGTGGCAGGAGCAGCAGCCGCCGGTGCAGCAGGCGCATCAACAGCAGCCCTCGCAGTACGCTCCTTTTCCGCCAAGTAGGCAGTCGTCCGCGCAGCCCAACGAAGAGCAGCCGGAAGGGCTGAGGCTGCCGACCATAGAGGACCTGAAGCCGAGCAGGCTCGAGTCTGGGTCGCCGGCCGCGCCGGAGAGTTCGTTGCCCGACGAATACTACCAAGGCTACCCCACTGAGGAGTACATCGACTACGTGATCCAGGAGCGCACCCGCGACGTGATGGAAAAGATAAGCGAGTTCTCGCTTCGCAACCGGGAGCTCGAGGCAAAGATACGGGACATGAGCGAGCGCGTCGCGGAGATGTCGAAGATGCGCATAGGCGAGCAGCAGCAGGTGCTCAGCACGATCGAAGGCCTGACGGACAGCGTGAACGACGTCAACATGCGTATAGCCGGCCTTGAGAAGGCTTTCAAGGACACGCTGCCGGCGCTTATCGAATCGGTGCGCGCGCTGTGCGACCTGGTGGGCCGCGTCAAGCGCGAGGTCTAGCCGGCCGCTCTCGTTTTTCTGCTTGCGCGACAAAAATCCTAGTATGGAAGACGTGTTCTACGAGGCGAGGAACGCGCTGTCGCAGATGTTCATGGTACCGGCGGCATGGTTCGAGGGCCCCATATTCGTGGTGAACCTCATAATACCCTTCATAACCTCCGCAGTGCTGTTCTACGTTATACTTTCCAATAAGCTGCGGATATTCCGGAACACGGTCGTGAACCTCGCTCTCGGGTTCTGCCTGGCGTTCTTCGCTATACCGTTCTCCATCGCGCTGAGTCCGTATCTGACGATATTCGTCTCGGTCTTCGGCATAGTGACTCTCCTTGGCAGCAGGATAACAGGACCGAGGATGCTGCTGGCTCTGCTGTGCGCTACCGCTGCATGGTTCCTAGCGTCGTATCTGGCGAATATCATATCCACGATAGCCGTATAGGTTAAATATTTCAGAAACAGAACTATTTTTATACAACGCGGTGCCATGCCGATGAAGAGGACTTTTCTGAAGACGCTGTTGCCGTTAGCGCTGGTGTTTATACTTTCTACATCCGCGGTACGCGCGCAGACTGGTTCTCTGGAAGTCCCGACAGCTGAGGAAATAATGAAGATGTTCGTGACTTTCCTCTTCGGCGAGGAGTTCCCCGCGAGCTGGCTTACGTGGAACGGGTTCATGCAGAACATCATATTCCCGTTCCTCGCGATCTTCATAGTGATGTACGGGATACTCAGCGAGATACGCATATTCCGCGAGGTCAAGGTGAAGGCAATCCTAGCGCTAATAATGGCGTTCGTCGCCGGCTCCGGCGTGATGATGACCATGCGGGCGTTCCTCATAGCAAACTCAGCACTCGGCACCGTGGGATTCGGGGTCGTCATGTTCCTTGGTATATTATTGTGGGTGGCGCGAGGCGTTTTGGAGAACTGGTCTGGGCTGGGGAAGCCGTACTATGCAGTAACTGGCAAATATCTGACTGAAGGCCTACAAAAGAGGACGAAACAAATCAAGCTTCAAGAAGACCTCCAGCGGCTTGAGGCGGCCATGGCAATGGCCCAGACGACGGAGCAGGCTACCAGGCTTCAAGAACTCATCAAGCAAAGGAAAGCCGAGCTGGACAGACTCTTTGAAGAACAGGAAGGTCGGACTTACTAAACTATTCGATACCATCCTCAGGATATGGTATTTCGAAATGCTGTAGCTTTTTCGTCGACGCTCGTTTCCTTTCTTTTGGTTGCGGATTCGACTTCATCTTTTTGCGCAGCTCCGCCTTGTCCTTTTTGGCTCTTTCGAATATCAAATCTCCCAACGGAGGCATCGACATTGAGCTTGCCACGGGCATAGGCATGTCCTGGCCGGCCGCTGTGAAGATCAAATCGCCCAACGTTTTTGGCGAAGGCGCGGCCTGTATAGGCGTCCCGGCAGGAGCCAGTACGGCAGTTGCAGGAACCTGTGCGGGTACTACAACAATAGGAGCCGGCGCGACCGTTACAGCCGGCATTATGTTCCTTATGGCTATCGGCAGCCCGCGCCTAAGCCCCGGCTTCAGTTCGGTCGAGAGGTATTTCGGCCCGAACATCCTCTGCGCTATCTTGTACGGAATCCTGACAACTAGCGCATCTTCCTCCCTTTCCGCCGTGTAAAGCTTCACTCTGGCCTTAACGCCCCAGCTGCCGAGCAGAGTGCCGTACTCCCTGTCAATCGGATAAACGTCTATCATGTCGCCGTCCGCAATCGGGACGCCGTCCCTTTTCAGGTAAATCGCCCTGTTGCAATATTCCATCTCTATCGTGCCATCATGCCCGTCTGTCAGCTCCACCTTCATCCTGTTCGTTTCGCGTACCCTCTGGAGGTGCTTGGAAACTTCCGGATAGTATCTCTGTTGCCCTTCTATGCGCCTCAGCTGGTCGAGCAACACGCCCTCGAAGTCGCCCAAATAGAGTCTCAGCGCCTTCGCCTCCTTCTTGCTCATATGCCGAGTCGGGCCGATGAGCATCGGCTCGTACTTCGGGTCGAACCCCTCGTACAGCGCCTGTATGGAAGCGGGCGGGGATGAAGACAATGAGTAAACGGAGCCGTCCAAATCCGCCTGTGAACTCGTCCCTGCACCTATGCCGAATAGGCGATTACAAAACCCATCTACTTTTGACAGGAACCCGTCCATGGCATCGTCCATGTTTCTGGCCATAATGTTACTACTTTCAAGTAGCTGTATATAAGCTTTTCGGTGCTGAAGCCTATGACACAAATCCTTTACATACCAATATCAT
>JBDRGB010000027.1:0-8258 GCA_043818155.1 Candidatus Aenigmatarchaeota archaeon
TATAAATATATATTTATATGTGATGAGCATGAATTCCATTATGTTGAATGGAGGCTTGCACTTCCGGAAACCGTCAACAGTTTCCCTAATGGTCTGGGATTCAAAATTTTTCTTCGCAGTCAATTCTCTTGATGAGAAAGATAGAGTCGTATCAATTTCGAGAAAGGGAAAAGTGATTGTCATGAAGAGGAAAAGATTGGGTGTTAAACTCAATTTAAGGAAACCTCAAGTCAGGTGTTCTGCTAACGCCATACTGCCATCACAAATTCGTCCTGATTTCTTGGGTGCAACTAACTATGCAAGAATAAAAGTCAAGATTTTCTTGAAAGAATGGGGATTGTGTCCTAAGGACTTTATCAAAATCGAAGACATATCTAAAAATTCTAAAAGGTTGGGAAACAAAGATGAGAGAATAGAATTAAATGCGGGCTTTAGATTCTGGAAAAAACATGCTATGATGACGATATTCAATAAACCGTTGGCTGAAAGAATAGAAGAACTTGGAAACGTACACGGGGTTAGTTATTGGGATGGTGAAAAGATAGTTGTGAGCATCGGAGAAGGATATAAATTCACCCCAGCTGTTTCACACGGCCAAGTGAAAATAAGCGCTACAAATCTTATGAAAAACAATAACTACAAGAAATATGTCAACGAAAGAAATTGGATTTTGATAAAGATTCAATTGGAGTTCTACTCAAAATTAAAAATGAATTACACCGATTTCTTTTCAGAAACCACAGAGCAGAAGGAATTAGCAGAAGCATTTTACGCTGATGGTTATAGGGTTGCAAGAGACACTTATTCAAGCAAATATGGTATGGATTTATTTCTTGATAAATCGGCAATAGAGATAACAAATCAGAAACCTTCGTTGGATAAAAGAAAAAACGTATTGGCGGGCTCTAGGTGGGGTGGCATAGCTGCTAGGATTCTGAAGGTGATATATTGTTCTAGTGAAATAAAAGAACCACATTTTATGATTATAAACCAGAAATGGAAGGATAGTGTAGGCAAAACCTTTGTATCTTGTTATATCGATTGGTTAGCTAGACAGCACAACGTCCATGTCGTGTTTGCAAATTTTGAAGATAAAACATGGGCATCCAATACTTCAAAAAAGATATTAGATATTATCAGTTCTCAGTCTAGACTCTGATTTTGAATCTTTATTAGACCATGCAAAATTTTTGATCTTTCATTGATAGTTTCTGTGCCTAGTTGTCCCATTTTACTTGCTTCAGTCCCAGGGCGGGCACCGAATTTAGACAGGTTTACCTTGTCAAATTTCATTCTTTTTACCAAACCTACAGTCAGTTCAAAATCCGAATTTTGCTCGTTCGGAAAGCCCACTATGATATCAGTTGATATATAGATATTGGGGATTTCCTTCCGGAAAGCAGTTACTATTTTCTCGAAGTCCGCGACCGCGTAGCCCCTTTTCATCAGCTTCAATATCCTGTCGGACCCGCTCTGCACGGGCACGTGCAAGAACTTCGAGACCTTCGGGTTCTTGTAAGCCGCGATCAACTCTGCCAATAATTTTTTGTCGCGTATGTGCGTCGGGTTCATCATGCCCACGCGTATCTTGAAGTCGCCGGGGACTGCGCTTACTGCTTTTACAAGCTCGGCAATATCCGTGCCGATGTCCAGGCCGTAGCACGAGTTGTCCTGCGAGGTGATTTGCAACTCGTCGCATCCGTCCTTCACAAGCGTTTCGGCTTCTTTCACCAATTCGCCTATCGGACAGCTTCTCAGTTTTCCCCGGGCAAATTTCACCGAGCAGTACGAGCAGTCCGACAGACATCCCGAAGACGCAACGATGATCCCCACGTTCCTCTCCTTTCTGACTCTCGGGAATCCCGTTTTCGCTTTTCCGCTGTCGGCGACGAAAACTGCTTTGTTTCCTCCCATTGCGGCGCGCGCTGCATCGGCTATGTGTCCTATCGAGTCCGGCCCGACGACGCTGGCGTTCGGAGCAATCTTTTCTATCATGCGATACTCCGTTTTCGGCATGCAGCCGGCGACGATGAGCGGCTTCTTCGTGGATGACAACTTCCGGATTATGTTAATCATACGCTGCAAGCTGGCTTTTTTCACCGTGCAGGTGAAGAGCATGTTTATGTCAGACTTCTCCGGGGAGTCGGCTGTCTCGAATCCGGCCTGTTTCAGCAATCCTAAGGATACCTCGTAATCCGCAGTGTTGCTCGGGCAGCCGTGAACTTGCGCATAAACCTTCGGCATACTCCCATATTGGACGCGGATTTATTAAACCAGTATAGAACCGGGCTTTATCCTGACCTTGCGCTCGGATTTCAGCGCGTCGTCAAGCTGCCTCGCCGCCGCCAGCGACTGCTCCTCGTCCATGTACTCCTCGCCGCACTTGGGGCATTCGTACACCGCGCACACGATCGGCACCTGGCCGGGATTTCTAAAATTGAAAACCTTCCTCTTCGTCACGGGCTTCAGACCGGCCTTGCACGCGGGGCAGTTTTTTAGCAATCTTCTCACCTATCCGTTAATTGCGCTTTCTCGGACTTATATCTCTTTATTTCACATTCGCTGCTTTCCCAGATCGTTATGGCGATGAACGCGCCGCCCCCGCCCGCCACGGGCACGGTGCACATCCTCCCGTTCTCGCTGTTCCTGAACACGCAGAGGAACCTGTTCTCCTCCGGCTCGGGCAGTAGCGCGCCGCGGCCGTTCACCGCGTCTATCACGTCCTTCCTAGCGTTCTCCAGCTTGCGGTAGAGGCCGCGGTTCACGGCCTGCTCGAAAAGGTGCGGGTGTATCCCGACGTACCTCCTTTTCCTGCCGACGTCCGCGCCGCGCCTCCTGGCATCCCCCATCGTCCATCTCTAGAAAATGGCGCACAGGCATTATTACAGCCGTTCGCACCACTGGGCGTGGTCCGTAGCGGCCGCGCTCCATAAACGCCCTCAGTGCCCGCCGCGCCTCGCCCACACGCGGTACACCACGGCCTGGTGGCTCCTCCAGCTGCCGCCCGCGGCCTCGAGGTACTGCCTCTCCTTCGCGGTCGCGACTGCGTGCGCCCCCTGTCAGCGGACAGCCCGTATTTCTCCACGAGGAACTTCTCGATCGCTTCGTGCACGACAAGCGCCCTGAACGACCGGCCGCGGCCCTTGGAAAGCATGGCACTGTCTATATGTATGCCCGTGCTCCTTCCCCAATGCCCGACGTATACCTCGCGCTGCACGCGTATGGCGTAGCGCACGCGCTCGCCCGAGAACGAGAGCGATATGCTCCTGTTGTCTTTGGAGAACTTCACGCCTTTGACGGGCGTGCCCATCAGGACTTTGACGAAGGCTGCGCGGAGCGCCTGCTCGCGCTTGCTGCGGTTGCTCGGTCGCCTGCGGCCGCCGCCTGCCATGATTATAGTTCGGTCCGCGGGATTATGAAGTTTTGGCACTCGGGCCGGGGGCGCTGAGGATGCACATGGAGCTCACCGGAGACCCGAAGGCCCCGACAAGGCACGAGCAGGCCCACGAGGACTACTTGAAGGTCGAGGGCAACAGGATAAACCTCAAGACGGACGTGCCGTACCTCAGGTAGCTCATGCCGATCATATAGGCCGGTTTGCAGGATGGGAGAAATCCCATTCTTAACTTTTTCCAGCAGGGATTGAAACGCTTTAATCTGTTTGTGTCCATAATCCGGATTATGGAAGAGAGGAAGCTCATAGGCAGCAGCTACATGCAGAACGTCCACGACCCTTCTGACAGCGAGCACGCGTGCCCCGAATGCCACATCAAGGTGATAGTGAGGGACTACCACAACGGCGAGGCCGTATGCGGGAACTGCGGGCTCGTCGTGGCCGACAACCTGATGAACATGGGGGCGGAGTGGAGGGCGTACACGCCCGAGGAGATGGATGAGAGGTCGAGGACAGGCCCGCCGAGGCGGGCGATGACGGACATGGGCACGACGTTCCAGCCGGGCGAGACTAAGGACCCTTCGGAGCTGTGGAAATACCAGAGGCTCAAGAGGCAGGACGCCCACTCGAAGATTCGCACGGCGGATGAAAGGAGCGTCCGTATAGCGAACTCGGAGATAGAGAGGATGTGCAGCATCCTCAACGCCGGGTGGGGGCTGCAGGAGTACGCCAAGACGCTCTACCTGCAGGCTTGCCATGTCGAGTACGTGGACAAGGGCAAGAAGAGGAAGGGCATGCTGCGCGGCAGGAGCATAGACGACCTTGCCGCCGCGTCGATATACGCTGCATACAAGATGCGCAGGGTGCCGAAGAAGCTAGACGACGTGGCGGAGGCGTCGAAGAGGGGCAAGAAGGAGATAGCCCGGACGTTCAGGGACATGTTCTGGAAGATGGGTATGAAGGCGGTCGTGCCTGACGCGAGGCTTTGCGTTCCGAAGATAGCGGCGGCGATCGGCCTGCCGACCCAGACAGAGGACCTCGCGACTACCGTGCTTGGGAAGTACAGGGACATGAAGAAGTCTGCCGGCAAGGACCCGTACGGGCTTGCCGCGGCAAGCGTCTACTACAGCGCCAAGTTCGTGAGGGAAAGGGGAGGGAAGACGAATGGAGTAGACTACAGATACACCCAGGAACCCATAGCGGAAGCCGCAGGCGTCACGAGTGTGACGATAAGGAACAGGTACAAGGACATCAGGGGCATGATCGGCAGCGACATGCTCGAGGAGCTTTACGACGATGTGCTGCGGTTCCAATGAGCTCCATTTCAATCCCGCAAATCCCCCTCCAGGTCCGTTATCATCCCGATCCTCCTGCTGTGTTTCGGAAGGCCGTCGAACCCGGTCTCGAGGAAGGTCCTGACAGTCTCGCGTGCGAGCTCGTACGCGCGGTCGCTGACAAGCTCGTCTGCCGCCTCTTCCGTTCTGCGGCTCGGATCCCTTTCGAATCCGATGATCATCCTCGCATAATCGCGCATATAGTCCGCGCCCATAGTAAGCACGTTGGCGTCCAGGTGCTCGCGCGCCTGCCTGGCGTATCCGGGGAGGTTGCACATTGCCGCACGTATGCCGGGGAACTTGTTCGCGGCGACTGCCATGCCCTGGCCGCTGCCGCATATCAGGACGCCGAACCTGCTCCGGGCGGGCTGCATCGGGCCGGTCTGCGTCCGCCTGCCATCGCGCATGCCGTACAGCACGCCGTCGCACACGCCCCCGGCCGCGACAGGGAAGTCCTCGTGCTCGCCCATGTCGAAAAGCGCGTAACCCATGCCGGTCAGGAATGGCATGAGCCTCAGCCTGAGGCCGCTGCCGTGCAGGTCGCATCCCATGTAGACCTCGGCCTTGGGAGGAGGCATCTGGCATGCTCCCATGATGAAGAGATTGACGGCAAAGGATTTATGGGTTGCGGGATTGGTTTTAGCAAAAGGGTTAAGAGGAAGACGAAGTAGGGCGAGGCAGTTGGTCGGATGCGCTTCCCACTTGCACCCACGGTTGTGGTGCTAAAAATTTAACTGCTTCGAATGCAATTAGTTATCAGATGCAAATGGCCGCAGAACGCTTCATGCGGGTGTATTCAGACCTCCCGCTGAAGCTCAGGAAAGAGATAGTGATGGTCATAGACGAAGAACCGATTACGTGGAATGCCGCATACATAGAGGTAAAGAACAACACGGAAAAGGGTAAAAAGATACTCGAGAAACTAGCAAGTCTCGGAATAATATGAACCTATGGGCAGAAGTCTCAGGCGCGTTGGACGGTGTTAACGATGAACGGCAACGATGAGAAGAGGATAAACAAGGACGAGGTTGAAATCGTAGTCGCCAGGTTGAGGGCTCTTCCGGAGAACGCGCTGATAACGATAGGCTTCGGGGGCACGCTCTCGCGCGAGAAGATGATAGAGGAGGTCGTGAGCGGCAGCGATATAGGGAAGGATATCGTGGAGATGCAGATGGCATACCTGAGGTCTTTCAAGGAAAGATGACGGCAGGCGATGGCTATGCGCGAGATGTCGAACTCCGTTCTAATGACCCTTCCCGACCATGACGACCTGACCAGGTACGTGAGCTGCTGGTCCGGGCACCTGCTTGCGAAAACGGCGGAAAGGACGGGCAAGGGTGTCATACTCTCGAAAGGCGGCAGCGCCACGCGTTCGCACGTGGAATCAAACATACGGTCCAAGAACCCAAGGTTCGTCTTCCTCAACGGCCACGGCACGGCGGATGTCGTGTTCGGCCAGGGAGACGAGCCAATCGTGAAGCTTGGCGAGAACGAGGAACTCCTCAGGGGCAGGATCGTGCACGTGCTGGCGTGCGACGCCGGCAGGTCATTGGGGCCGGGATGCGGCGCCGAGGCTTTCATAGGGTACAAAGGCAGGTTCTGGCTCTGCATGGATAGATTCAGCCTCCTGAAGCCGCTTGAGGACAGGTTCGCGAGGCCTGTCATGGTTTCGGCGTTGGACGCGCCGAACCAGATGCTGAAGGACATGCCGCCGGCAGACGCTTTCGAATCTTCGCAGCGCCTCTACCAGGAGCAGATTGACGAGTTCACGCACAGCGAGTCCAAGTACACGGCCGAGGAGCTGCAGCTGATACTTCCCGTGCTTTTCATAAACAAGAGCCTGCAGGTGCTGTGCCAAGCGTAATAGTTTGGGAAGGGCGGCCGCCGGGACCGCGGCGATACGTACCTTGCAAAATGCCAGATAAGGGAGCCGTCCGAGAAGACGAAGGACGGAGTGGAGACGGATTTATTAAACCTCGGTTGAATCAAACGATTTAACCTCCTGCTCCAAATATGCATCATATGGCTTCCGGCAGCGCGCGTTCGGCTGGCGGCCGGCTTAGGCTGGCCGTATCGTGCGTCGTGTCATTGATATTGTCCTTGGCCGTGGCTTCCCTGCTTCACGAGCTGGGACACGTGCTGTTCGTGCTCGCGTCCGGCGGCAGGATCACATCCTTGGCTTTCAGCTTCGACCCGGCAAGGCTTGGCATCCTCATGTCCCACCAGACGAGCGTACTGGCGGACGCCGTCAACGGCTACTTCGGCGGATCGTTCGCTGCGGCCGTCATGCTGCTGCTCTATATGGGGATGCGCGGGCGGTTCGTGCGGAAATCCCTATGGCAGACCGCGGCGCTGGGCATGGCCTGGTTCGCGGCCATCGGCCTCAGCCTCTCGCAGGCGGTCGCGGAGGGCGCGTTCAGGCAGCTGTACCTCGGCAGCGCGCTGTTCGACAACATAACCGGAATATTCGGCATGATGTTCGGGATCGTTGCGTACTGCAGGTACGTCTTCGTACCATCCAAGTCGTTCAAGCCTAGGAACGCGCTGGTGCGGATGATGTTCGGACGGTAGGGACGGAGGCGCGGCCGGGGCGGACGGCATCGTAACGGCTATTAGTCGGAGCATGACGAATTCATGCTAAGGTGGTTTCCTGTTGGCATCCTCTAAGGAGTTCGGCATACGCGTGGAGAACACGGTGGCGACGGCCACGTTCGGCGTGAAGATACCGCTCGAGAGGGTCGTCACGGCCGGCGGCATGGAATACGAGCCGGAGCGGTTCCCGGGCGTGGTGTATAGGATGAAGGACCCGAAGGCGGCCGCGCTGATCTTCGGCAGCGGCAAGGTCGTGTGCACCGGCTGCCGCAACATAAGCGACGTCAAGCTGGTGTTCGCGAAGGTCGCGGATATCATAGCGAAGTCGGGCGTAGTTTTGCCTAAGGAATACAACGTGCAGGTCGAGAACATAGTGGCGTCAGCGAAGCTGGACGGCACCCTGGACCTCGACAAGATCGCGTTCAACCTCGAGAACTCGGAGTACGAGCCTGAGCAGTTCCCCGGCCTGGTGTACAGGATGAAGGACCCGAAGGTCGCGTTCCTGCTCTTCGGGAGCGGGAAGGTCATCTGCGCCGGCGCCCGCAACGTCAAGGACATCGGCATAGCCGTGGCGAGGGTCTCGAAGAAGCTGAAGGGCATAGGCGCGATAATCAAGCCGAAGCCGGCGACCAAGGCGTAGGCCAGCGCAGCCGCGGCGCTGCAGGGCGGGCCATGGGGCAGACGGCGCGAGGGAGTTGGCTGGGATAGTGGAGGATGACCGCGGAACTGGGCAGCGAAATCAAAAAAATTTATTATGTTTGGGGTTTAAGGTTTCTTGGATAAATAATGATTTATTCTAGTCTCCGATTTCCTAATAAGAGAATCATATGTCATAATCTCGATGTTTGGCAGATGAAAGTTGAGTTTATCAAGAACTTTGTCTACGTCACCCACAACTTCTGAATCTCTTCCTATTATTATAAATGCTTTTGAATATT
>JBDRGB010000028.1:0-23266 GCA_043818155.1 Candidatus Aenigmatarchaeota archaeon
GTCATCGCACCACGATTAATAATTCGGTCCGCAAGATAAAAACGCTGTGCCCCCGGTGGGATTTGAACCCACGACCAATGGATTAGAAGTCCATTGCTCTATCCAAGCTGAGCTACGGAGGCCCGCTGCTTCACTACATTAATTCTCGTTATTTAAACTTATTTCACCCTGTCGCGCCTCTGGCCAAAAAGCATAAAACGCCAGCCGAACATTTTAATTTACTGCGAACATCAATCTAGTTATAGGGTCGGGTTATGGCGAAATCTAAGACGAAAGCCAAGGCGAAAAGACCAGCCGCGGGAAGCCGCGCCGAACCGGAGAAGGAAAGACTTGACTATCCTGCAATCGAGCGCAAGTGGCAGGCCGCCTGGCAGAAGGCGAAGCTGTTCGAGGCCAACGTCGACAGGAAGCGGCCGAGCTTCCTCGTCACGGTGCCATATCCGTACGTGAACGGCGCCCCGCACATCGGAGCGGGTTTCACGTTCGTGCGCGGGGACGTGTACGCGCGATACAAGCGCATGCGCGGCTTCAACGTGCTATTCGCGCAGGGTTTCCACGCAACAGGCGAACCCATAGTGGGCGCGGTGAAGCGGCTGCGGGAGGGCGACAAGTCCCAGGTCGACACTTTCAAAATCTACGGCATAAGCGACAAGGACATACGAGCGTTCGCCGAGAAGGGGCCTGAGTACGTCGCGCGATTCTGGAAGAAGCGCTGGGTTGAGGACCTCACAGCCGCCGGGTTCTCAATCGACTGGCGCCGCACGTTCATAACGACAACGATGACTCCCACGTACTCGCGGTTCGTCGAGTGGCAGTACGACACGCTGAAGGAGCGCGGCTACGTCACGCAGGGCACGCATCCGGTGGTATGGTGCCCCAATTGCCAGTCGCCAACGGGCGACCACGACAGGCTGGATGGCGTCGGCGAGTCGCCCATGGAATACGCCGTTATCAAGTTCAAGCTCGCGTCAGGCGAAGTCATGCCGTGCGCCACGCTGCGGTCGGAGACCGTCTACGGGGTCACGAACATCTGGGTGGACCCGGACGCGGAGTACGTGCGCGCGGACGTCGACGGCGAGAAGTGGATTATGGGCAAGCCGGCCGTCAGGAAGCTCGAGGACCAGCTGAAAAAGGTGAAGGCCATCGGTACAGTGAAGGGCTCGGAGCTCGTGGGAAAATCGTGCGACAACCCGGTGACGAAAACGAAGATACCTATCCTGCCGGCTTCGTTGTGCGACGTCGACGTCGCCACGGGAATAGTCATGTCCGTCCCGTCGCACGCGCCGTACGACTGGATAGGGTTGCAGGACCTGAAGAAGGACAAGCCGACGCTGCAGCGCTACGGCATCGAGAACGTCGTGAAGAACATCGAACCGATATCGATCATCTCGGTCGAGGGTTTCGGCGAGCATCCTGCGAAGGACGTGTGCGAGCGCATGGGCGTGCAGAGCCAAGCCGACACGGAAAAGCTGGAGAAAGCTACCGACATGTTGTACAAGAAGGAGTTCCACACAGGCGTGTGCAAAAGCAACTGCGGGCCGTACGCGGACATGAAGGTCGCGGACGCCAAGCGGAAGATGGTAAACCATTTTGTGGAGGAGGGAATCGCGACGAACATATGGGAGACGACCGCGAAGATTGTCTGCCGGTGCAAGACGCTATGCCACGTAAAAATCCTGGAGAACCAATGGTTCCTGAAGTTCTCGGACCCGGAGTGGAAGCGGCGCACCAAGGCGTGCATAAAGCGCATGGTGTTCTACCCGGAGGGGGCGAGGCAGCAGTTCGAGAACACCGTGGACTGGCTCGAGGAGAAGGCGTGCACGCGGCGCAGCGGCATGGGCACCCCGCTGCCGTGGGATAAGAGCTGGATCGTGGAGACGCTCAGCGATTCCACAATCTACATGGCGTACTACACGCTCGCGCGGATAATAAACGAGCATGGCGTCACTGCCGACAAGCTGACGGACGAGGTCTTCGATTACATCTTTTTCGGCGCAGGGGACCCTGCGAAACTCGCGAAGCAGGGCGGCTTGGACAAGGCGATAATCGCGGGGCTGCGCGACGAGTTCGACTACTTCTACCCGGTGGGCTTCCGCAACTCCGGCAAGGACCTTGTGCAGAACCACCTCACGTTCTTCATATTCCACCACGTGGCCATATGGGACAAGCCAAGCTTGGAAAAGTGCTGGCCGCGGTCGATAGGCGTGAACGGCTACGTGAACGTCGGGGGCGAGAAGATGAGCAAGAGCAAGGGCAACTTCATACCGCTGGCCGACCTGCTGGCGAAGCACGGCGCGGACCTCGTGCGCGTGAACATAGTAGCGTCGAACGAGAACATGGACGACGCGGACTGGCGCGAGGACTCCATCGCGACGTACGATTCGAGGATAAAGTTTTTGTTCTCGCTGGCTGGGAAGCTGAAGAAGGCGAAGCGCACGACCATGAAGCCAGTAGACCGTTATATGCAGAGCAGGACGCACGAGCTAATCAAGACCGCGACCGAACACTATGAGAACACGCGATTCCGCAGCGCGACGCAGTATTCGCTGTTCGCATTGACAAACGAATTAAAGTGGTACATCGACCGCGTGGGCGACATAAAGGATTGCAACAAGACAGTGATGAACGAAACCTTCGAGGCGCTCGTGAAGCTTATCGCGCCGCTGGTGCCGCATGCCGCGGAGGAACTATGGCATGCGATAGGGAAGAAGACGTTCGTGTCTGCGGAAAGCTGGCCTAAGGCCGACGAGAAGAAGATAGACCGCAACGCGCTGCAGCTCGAGGATGTCTACAGGAAGACGATTGAGGACGTGAAGCAGGTCGCGAAGCTCGCAGGCAGGGAAGCCGACATTGCGAGCGCGAAGCTTTACCTGTACTTCGCCACGGACAAGGAGGCGGACTACTTCCGCGAGTCTGCGGAGCATCTGAAGACTCTCGGTTTCAAGAAAGTCGAACTGTTCAGGGCCGGCGACACTAGGAAGCACGACCCGCAGGACAAGGCAAAGCGCGCCAAGTTCGGAAGGCCGGCTATTTACATAGAGTGAGCTTGCGAATCCTACATCTGCACGGACTCGAGCGCCGCCGCGGCGACGAGCAGCACGGCCGCGACCGCGAGCAGCTTCAGGCTGTCGGCGATTATCCTCCAGAAGCACTTGGAGTGCCTGCGCGTCAGCACCACAGAGACCAGCCCGCCCGCAATCCCGCCCACCAGGTACGCCAGTATCTCCAGACTGCCGTGCGGGAAGAACACCAGCACCGCGAGCGGCAGACCGGCCACGCCACCGATCGACTTGGCCGCCAGCCCGATCGCGGCCGCGAGCACGGACGCGTTCCACGAAAGTATGAATATCGCGCCCGACCCGAACAGGAACGAGAACAGGAACGATATCAGCAGCACGCCGACGTTGTTGAGCATTATGCGCTCGAACGCGTCCAGCGAGAGGAACCCGCCGCGTATTATCATTATCTCGCTTATCTGGTCCTCGAATATGGCCTGGACGTGCTGCTCGGGCAGGAGCAGGAACGTTATCGACAGCGCGAGCACCATGCCCGCGAAGAGCGCGGCGTACACCTTAAGCACGTCCGAATGCCGCATCAGGAAGTTGCCCTCCATCTTCCGCATGATCTCGTTCTCCGTCTCCTTCTCCTCGTGGTACAGGAGGTTCACCATGAACGGCGTCATGGCCATTGTCATGAGTACTGTCGTGAACATCCCGACCTGGTCGCTGAAGACGATGAACGATATCACCAGGCAGGCGACGGACACTATCCCGCCCACCATGAACATCGCGAGCGGGTTCCGCAGCGCCGCCCTGCGGCTTATCAGCCTCTCAAGGACCATAGATCATCAACCGCATAAACCGCGCATCCTTAATTAAATTTATAGAACGACAAATAAATCTGTAAGGCGTGCGGGATGAAGTTCAGACCGGACTCGAAAAAGTACATTTCCATAGTGCTTCTGCTGCTGATCGTAGGCTCCACGGCGGCGTACAGCATAATGCAGTCGTTCGGCTGGGGCGGAGGCGCTACATACAAGCAGGTCGAGCTGCCTGCCAATAATGTGATTGACTACGAGCTCACGGCGGCGCAGAAGGACTATGCGGCACGCTCTGGAAAGACGCTGCTCGAATACCGATATCCGATGATGTGCGCGAACTGCACGGAACATAAGGCATACCTCGAGTTCTTCGTCTCCAAGTTCCCGGACCAGCTACTGCTGCAGGAGATTTCCGACAATTCGGTGAGCAGGCCGTCGCTCGACGTCACGAGCTACTACGGCAGCCGGACGCTCACCGACCCGTCAGTCGACGGCATGTTCGGAGCATTGTGCGACACGATGGTGCAGCCTCCGGTCAGCTGCGCGACCAGGAACGTGAAATGAACAGTTCACTTCAGAGCATTCTCGAACTCCTCTATCTCGCGTTTGAAGCGCGCGATCACGCGCGGCAAGTCCTTCTCCTGCACGCTGATGGATTCGGCGGCCTCGCGCAGTATCCTCTCCTTCTCCTTCAGTTCCGTCCATCTTTCGATGCCCATCATCATGAAATCACTTCGCCTTCTTCGCCAGCTTCCTCTTTTCCTTCCATTCCTCGAAAAGCCGCTTAACCGCGGCCGGAACTTCGCCCTCCCTCGCGCCCAGCGCGTCTGCTGCTTCCTTCAGCAGCTGTTCCTTCTCCTCCAGCCGCTGCACGGCCACGTCCCCGCACACGTACTCGATGCGCACGACACCGTCCTGCACGCGCTTCGTATGCAGTATAGTTATGAATCCGACCTCGGACGTGCTGATGCAGTGCAGCCCGCCGCACGCGGCGTGGTCCAAGTCGCCGACCGAGATTATCCGAACCTCCCTGCTCGGCACGCCCTGGCTGCCCTGGTAGATGCGGAAGCCGTACTTCTGCTCCGCTTCGCCGCGAGGCAGCATCTCCACATCCACGGGCACGGCCTTCTTCACGACCGCGTTCGCATAGTCCTCTATCTTCTTCACGTCGTCGTCGCTCAGAGCGTCGTAGTGTGTTATCTCCAGCTTCGCCTTGTCCACGTCCTTGAGTGCCGAGTGCTGCCAGACGTGCGGACCGAGTATGGCGCGCGCCGACAGGTTCAGCACGTGGTTGCCGGTGTGGTTCTGCCGGAGTATGCGGCGGCGCTTCGCGTCTACCGCGCACTCCACGGGATTGCCTTCCTTTAACTTCCCTCCTTCCTTCAGAGTGTGCACAACGACATCGCCGTACTTGTTCACGTCCGCGACCTCGATGCCGTTGATCGTCCCGGCGTCGAACATCTGGCCGCCGCTTGTCGGATAGAAAGCGGTCTGGTCGAGCGCGATCCTGTCCTCCTTCTCTCCCAGAACCTTCACGACCTTCGCGCCGAACTCCAGCGCCTCCGGCTCGTCATAATACAAAATCCTAGTCTTCGGAATTCCTGAAACGTCGAACGGCCGCGCCTCCTCGTCCTTTTTCTGCGCCAAGTGCCGCTCGGTTATGCGCACGTAGAAATCGGCAGGGACCTTCAAGTCCGGCTTCTCCTCCGCTATCATCTCCGGCGTTATACCGTCCGAATCGTAGAGCTTGATGAGCGTCTCGTCGTCCAGCGCTTTCCCGGACGACGCGACCCTCTCGACTATCTTCCTCGCCCTTTCCTTCGTCTCCTCGTACCTGCGTTCCTCCACGTCCAGTATCTTGCGTATCTCGTCCGCATGTTCGGCCAGCTCGGGTGCCATCTCAGTCAACTGCTTTGCGTGCATCTCGCACACGTCCGCGAGATCCAGCTTCCATCCAAACTTTTTAACGAACCCGAGAGCGCGCCGCAGCACCACGCGCAGGTTGTAGCCGCCCGCCACGTTGCTGGGCAAAGCCCCGTCCGCGATTGCGAACGCGAGCGCGCGCGTGTGGTCGCATATCGCATAAAGCGCCTGCATCGGCTCGATCTTGCGCTCCAGCTCCCACACGTCCACGTTCAGCTTGTCCGCTATGGCCTGTCTCGCTTTCTTCACGTCAGCGACCTCGTCGAAGTTCAGCGCGCCGGCAAGCCTGGAATATTCCAGGAAGAGCTTCTCGTCGTAGTCTATATGCACGTGCTTCCTCAGCTCGGCTAGAACCGGCTTGAACGTGACGTCGTAGCTCGTAGGCGTGCCCTGGCTCAGCCACGCGAAGCGCTCCAGGCCGGCGCCCATGTCTATGACCTTCTCGTCCATCTCCCTGAAAGTGCCGCTTTCGGCGTCCGTTATGACGAACTCCGTGAAGACCTCGTTGCCTACCTCCAGGCCGCGCACGAAGAACTCGAGCGTGCTGCCGAACGCGCCCGGCCCGAGCCATACGTCCTCTATGAACATTATCTCCTCTGGGGCGATGCCGAAGCTCTTCAGCAGCTCGAAGTCCAGCTCTGTGCACCTCTCCTTCCAGTACCCGCTGCCCGTGCGCGGGTTGTGCACGCTGTGCTGGCCGACCATCACGAAGCATCCATAGTGCCTGCCTGTGACGCCGATGTTCGGGATGTCGTTGAAGCGCAGACAGAACTGCGGAACCACCAGCGGGTTGGCCGGGAAGTCGAACACCACGTTGCCGTTCTCGGTCCTGTAGAAGTTGACGATGGACGCGGCGTTGAAGTACAGGCTCGGGAACCAGCGGCACACGACCGGGTAGCGGCGTATGCTCGTGTGACCGTTGCGCACGAAGAACTTCTCGATGTGCTTCCACGCCTCGATGTACTCGAACCTGCGCGACGTGGGTGGGTTGCCGAGGAACTCGTAGTACTGGCACGGCTGGTCCTGGCAGAACTCGCGCTTCGAGTCGAGCGTCCAGAAGCCCTTGCCGCACCGCCTACACACCTTGCGCTCGAAGCCGTTCTGCACGAGGAAGTCCAGTTTGTAGTACTTCTGCCAGTCCTTCGCGAACTTCGCCCGCAGTTCCTTCTTGTCGAGCGGCATACTTACTACTGAATGTTTAGAATTGAAATAATTATTGGGTTCAGCCCGGCGAAGAACAGCATCGTCTGCACCAGAAGCACGCCCATACAGTGCGAGCGGCGCACACCCAGCTTGTTGCACAGAAGGCCGATGGACGTGGACGCGAACAGCACGAGCATCCCGTTCGCGCCCGTAATCGCGAACACGACGGACATTATGAACAGCATCACGGCCGACGTGAGAGTCTTGTAGTCGACCCTCGCAAGCAGCTTCGGTATCGTCCTTCCGAGCCGGAGCGTCATCCATGCGGCCAGTCCGGCCACGGAAAGCATCACGCCCACCAGGAAGACTACGTCGAACAGCGTCAACTCGCCTATGATCTTCTGCACGGCAACGCTGGCGCCGGAGCGCGGATTGCCAACTAGGTACAGGCTCATCAGCGAGAAGGCGTCGTTGGCGATGTTTATGCCCGCGGTTGTCACGAGGAACCCGCGTGCCGTGCTCGGGCCGCCCAGGTACTGCGTAAGCACGGCCGCCTCCGACACGCCGACTGCCGGCAGGAACCCCACCAATATGCCCGCGAACGAGGCGAACAGTATCGATTTCGCGATGTCCGCCTTAGTTATGCCCAGATGCTCGACGTCCTTCTCGCTTTGCGGCGGCGCCGACGAGCTTTCGTTGAAGCTGACTATCATCCCCGACAGCCCGAACAGCCCGCTGAACACGGGAAGCAGCGTGTCCTGCTGGCGCAAGACCGACGAGTTCAGCACCAGAATGCCGAGCGCACCGGACAAAAACAGGACAAGCGCGGCCGATGCCATTTTGCGCGGCTCCTTTTCTGAAACAATCATGAAGACGACGACTGCTGCAATCACGAAATGTATGTACGGCCGAGAAAGCTCGTAGAGTAGGCTGAACGCGCCCGCGCCCAGCGCGATGAACACCAGGCTCACCATGAGAGAGCCCAGCCCGCCGATGACCGTCAGCTTCACGGCCTCGTATCCACGGCCCTCGGACAGCAGCCTGTGCCCGGGAAGCACGGACATCACTGTGTCCGCGTCGGGCGCGCCCACGAATATCGCGGGTATCTGGTTGAGGAACATCTCCGTTATGGACACTGAGACTATCAGCGTAGCGGCGTTCAGCGGGCTCCCTGCGAAGGCCGAGAGCGATAGTAGCAGGGGCACGAGCGTGTTTATGTGCATGCCCGGCATGACGCCGGCGAATACGCCGATTGCGACGCCGAGCGCCGCGAAAGCGAACGTCTCGACAAGCACGGCGAGCTCACCTGTCGTACAGTATGCGCAGGTCGTCCGGCTTGCGCGGCACAACCTGCAATGCTCCGCGGTACTCGCCCACTGTGCCCTGCACCTCGACGAGCGAACCCTTGCGCAGCTCGCTGAGCTTGGCCTTCTGAGAGCTTCCGGCCTCGAACGCGTTCACGAAGCTCGCGAACAGCGGGACCTGCAGCCTCGCCCCGTCGTCCTCTATCGTGAGGAACACGTGGCCGTCCGCGTTGTTGGTGCGCTGCACGATAAAGCCAGAAGTGAGCACCGGCCGGCCGACCAGCTCGAACGTTATCTCGCCTATCGGCGTGATGGCCGGTTGCATGTTGCGCGCCGCGAAGTATATGAGCGCCAGCCCCAGCAGCGACGCGGCCGCGCACACATAGACGAGTCTCATGAATGTTCGTTCGGCCGCGTCCGTGAAAAGGAATTCGCACAACTACCGGTGGTGAACGCATCAAGCAAATCAAGCGCGGTCGAACGCGATGTCCACAGCGATTGCCTTGAAGCGCAGCGTGTCCTTGTGACCGCCGCTCGTGTCGCCAACAGCCAGCTTCGCCGCCCCGACCTCCTTCTTCAACGCGTCTGCCTGCTTTTTCAGGAACGCGTTCGTCTTCGCGTCTGCGTTGAGCGTCAGCCGTATCTTGTCCGTTATCTTCAGCCCGGCCTTCTTGCGCATATCTTGTACCTTGCGAACGAGTTCGCGTATGAGAGCCTCGCGCATCAGCGCATCGTCCATCTTCGTCTCTACCAAAACGCCTCCAGCGGCCGATTCCACGAAAGCGAACTCGCCCTTCGGCTTCGACGCAGCGGCAACGACCTTCTTCGCGTTGCAAATGGTTTTCAGCGTCACGTTCAGCGCCTTAACCGCGGCTGTCACGTCCTTGTTTTTAGAAACGACGACCACGCTAGCCACGGGCCACTTGAGCTTCAGCCCGGCCTTTTGCCTCGCCGCGTTCGCCGACTCGGACAGCTGCTTCACGATTTCCATCTGCTTTTCGAGCTTTGCATTCATCGCGCGCTTGTCAACTGTCGGCCACTCCTCGATGTGCACCGATTCCTTCGTCTTCCCTTTCTTCAGCGGTCTGATTATGTTCTGGTACGCGTCCTCCGCGAGGTACGGGCAGAATGGCGCGAGCATCCTCGCCGCAGCCTCGGTCGCGACGAAGAGTGTCCACATCGCAGCGTCCTTGTCCTTGCCTTCGTACTCGGGCCACACGCGGTCGCGCACGAGCTTTACGTACCACCGCGACAGGTCGTTGGTGACGAAGTTCAGGATTTCAGCCGCGGCCTTCTGGCTGACGAACTTTTCGCATCCGTCCGTCGCGTTCGCGACAACAGTGTTCATCCTCGACAGTATCCACCTGTCCTCGGGCTTCAGAGTCCTCGGCCTCGCCTTCGGGACTTTCGTTACATAAGTCCGGACGAAATTGAAGGTGTTGCGCACGACCATGAACTTCTTCGCCAGCTCCTCGAGCTCGTCGAGCTTGAAGTACATATCGTCCCACACGTTGCGCGAGAGGTAGTAGAAGCGCAGCACGTCGCGGCCGTACTTCTCGATCGTCGCTTCCGTCGTCACCACGTTGCCCTTGCTCTTCGACATCTTTATGCCGTGCGCGTCCAGCACGAACCCGTGGAACAGCACGTTGTCGAACGGCCTGCGCCCGAAGGTCATCACGCCGTTTATCATGAGCGAGTTCCACCAGCCGCGTATCTGGTCCGGGCCTTCCAAGATGAAGTCGACTGGCCACAGCTTCTCGAACGGCTGCTTATTCGACGGATAGCCGAGCGATGCCCAGGGCGCGGCGCCCGAATCGAACCACACGTCCAGCACGTCCGGCACTCGGTGCATCGTGCCGCCGCACTTGGCGCAACGAATCGTTATCCGGTCTATGTACGGCTTGTGCAAATCCTTGGGCACCTTCGGCAGCTCCTTCGCGGAGCCGATAACCTTGATGCTGTCGCACTTTTCGTTCTCGCATACCCAGATCGGCAGCGGTATGCCCCAGTAGCGCTGTCGCGATATCGGCCAGTCGCCCAGGCTATCGAGCCAGTTGCGGAAGCGCTGTCCGGCCCAGTCGGGCACCCAGTTTATCTTGGCGTTCTCCTCGAGCAGCTTGCCGCGGATCTCCGTAACGCGGAAGAACCACTGCGGCACGGCCATCATCAGCAGCGGCGACTCGCAGCGCCAGCACATGGGATAGTCGTGCTTTACTTTTTCCTCTGCGAGCAGGGCACCGCGGCGCTTCAGCTCGTCGACTATCATCCTGTCCGCGTCCTTCGCGAACACGCCCTCGTAGCGGCCGCTACCCTTACCGAACGTGCCGTCCATGTTCAGCGGGTTCACTACCGGCAGCCCGCTCTCCTTCCCGACCTTGTAGTCCTCCTGGCCGTGGCCCGGTGCCGTATGCACCAATCCCGTCCCTTCATCCAGACTGACAAACTGCTCCGAAAGTACCACGCGGTGGCCGTTCTTCAGCCCGCGCTGGAAATCGAACTCGTCCGCAAGCGGATGCTCGTACTCCATGCCTTCCAGCTTGGCGCCCGTGAAAGTCTCGAGCACTTTGTACTTTCCCACGCCGAATTTTTTCATGAGGCTTTCCAGCATCTGCTTGCTCACGATAAGGATGTCCTTGCCAGTGTCGACGCGCGCGTACTCCGCCTTCGGGTTCGCCATCACGCCCGTGTTGGACGGCAGCGTCCACGGCGTTGTCGTCCAGACCACAAGATGCTCGTTCCCCTTCCCGCGGACCTTGAACTTCACGTACACCGAGATGTCCTCGACCTCCTTGTACACTATCTCGTTGTACGCCACCGCGGTCTCGCATTTGGGGCAGACGTGCACCGAGTACGTTCCTCTGTACAGCAGGCCCTTTTCGAAGGCGCGCTTGAACGTGAACCACGCGCCCTCGATGTACTCGTTGTCGAGCGTCATATATGGTTTCGTCCAGTCCATCCATACCCCGAGGTTCCGGAATTGGTCGCCCATTACGCCCACGAACTCAGTCGCGAACTTCTTGCATTCGCGGATGAAGTTCTCGACGCCGTAGCGCTCGATGTCGGACTTGCTCTTGAACCCTAGCAGCTTCTCGACCTTGTTCTCGATAGGCACGCCGTGCGTGTCGTAGCCCGGCTGGTCCCAGACGTCGAAGCCGCGCATGCGGAAGAACCGTATGTAAAAGTCCTTCAGTACCTTGTTCATCGCCGTGCCCACATGTATGCTGCCCGTGGCGTAGGGCGGCCCGTCGAGGAAGAAGAACTTTTTCGCCCTAGCGCGCGAGCGGTTCGCCTTGGCCTTCTCGTATATGCCGTTGGCTCTCCAGAACTCGGATACCCTTTCCTCCATATCCTTCGGGCTCGGGTCCATGGTCGTCGCGCTCTTCACATCCCTTCCTTTATGATTGTCGGGCGTTAAGTAAATTTTTGTCGTTTTCAAGATTAAAATGACCGCATTCGGAGGAACGCTTAAATTTCTCGGCAGGCCAGATATTCTATATGCCAGAATGCCCGCTTTGCGGAAGGAAGGCCGACAGGCTTGTGAAGGTCGAGCTTGAAGGCGCGGTCGTGGAGGCGTGCAACGAGTGCGCGAAGATGGGAACGCGCGTGGAGGTCCGGGTGCACAGGCACTATCCGGGCTACGCCTCGGTCGGCAGCGGAGCGGACATAGCAGCAGCCTCGGCGGCCACGGAGCTCGTCGCGGACTATGGCGCGCGCGTCGGCAAGGCGCGCGGGGAGGTCGGGCTGACTAGGGAGGAGCTGGCGAAGCGCATCAACGAACAGGAGGCCGTGCTGCGTCGCGTGGAAAGGCAGGAAATCGAGCCGGACAAGTCGCTGACGCGAAAGCTCGAGATTATTCTTGGTATAACTCTGCGTGAGGCGAAGAAGGAATAGAAGAATCAGAACTGGACCTCGTAAAATGATATGGTTCCGCTGCCTTAACTATTTTTCGGCTGCGACGCATGTTTCTCCGCACGGAAATCAACTTAAGCGGGGCGCACCTATAAAAGGTGGGTCTGCTTCTGTAGCCCTCCCTAAAAAAGGAGGTGCGAGTATGGACGGGTACATGGGCCCAGACTGGTACGTTCGCGGCGTTGATGTTAGATGTATAGCCGAGGATGTGGAGCAGGTGCGCAAGGCAATCGGTTACGAGGCGCTGCTGGAGAATTCGCAGGAGCTGTTCGGCTTCACGCGCAAAGAGATGGGGGTCGTAATCGACAAGTTGAGGAGCTACTCTACGAAAGGACATATAGGAAGTACGCCGGTTGGATGGTGGTAATGGCAGTCGAAGGAGCAGCAACCGCTTTTATAGCCGGACTCCCAATAAAAAAGTATGGAATTCCAGCCGCCGAAGGGCACGAAGGACTACATGCTCGAGGACGCCGAGCGACTGCAGTCAGTGACCGATATCGTGCGCGGCGTTTTCGAGCGATTCGGCTTCCGGCCGCTGTTCACCCCAGCGTTCGAGGACTTCGGGCTGCTGAGCGTCAAGGGCGGGCTCGGCGAGGCCGTCAGGGACGAGATATACTACTTCAAGGACAAGTCGGACCGCGAGCTCGGCCTCAGGTTCGACCTCACTATGCCCATGGTGCGCGTGGTCGCGAGCAACCAGCAGCTGCAGAAGCCGTTCCGCCGCTACGCAATCGGCTTCGTCTGGCGTTATGAAAACCCGCAGTCGCTCCGGTACCGCGAGTTCGTGCAGGCGGACGTCGACATAGTCGGCAGCCAGTCGCTGCGCGCTGACGCGGAATGCGCGGCCGTGGCGTGCGAATGCCTCGACAGGCTAGGGTTCAAGGACTATTACATCCGCACGAACAACCGCAAGATTTTGCAGACGATTTTCGACAAGCTTATCGGCACGGAGAAGGTGAAGGGAGCGTTCCGAACGATTGACAAGCTGGACAAGATCGGCGTGGACGGCGTGAAGGCCGAGCTCGAGCAGAAAGGCATACCTCCGAAGGAGGTGCTTCGCTTCCTGCGCATACAGGGTTCGAACAAGAGCATGATCGGCAAGCTGCGCAAGATTTACGGCGACAACGAAGGGATAGCGGAGATGGAAAAGATGTTCTCGCTCGCGAAGGAGTTCGGAATCGAGAAGCGGCTGAAGTTCGACGTTTCGCTCGTGCGCGGCCTCGACTACTACACGGGCCCTCTGTTCGAGATATATATGGGCGAGCGTTTCGGCTGCGGCGGAGGCGGAAGATACGACAACCTCATACGCGACATCGGGGGCCCGGCCACGCCTGCGACCGGCATATCGCTCGGCATCAGCCGCATATTCGAGGTGATGAAGGAGCGCGACATGTTCGGCGCGTTGGGCGCAGGCGAGCCGAAGGTCTTTGTTGCAAACGTTGATGACGAGAGCTTTGCCTATGCGTCGAAGCTCGCTGCGAAGCTGAGGAAGAAAGGAATCGCGTGCGAAATCGATTCTATGGGGCGCAAGCTCGGAGGCCAGCTCGAGTACGCTGACGGCGCGAAGTTCCGCTATGCGATAATCGTGGGCAAGAACGAAATCGCGAGCGGCCGCTTCAAGCTGAAGGACATGCGAGCGAATACCGAGGAGGGGTTGCCTCTGGCGAGAATCGCGCAGAAGATAAAATCCTCGAACAAAGGAGCGAGAAGGGCTTCGTAGAAGCGGGTGGATCGTAATATCCGTGCCCGCGTTTTGCGAACTTTTCGTTTTTACACAAGCAGCATGCGGCCGCAATAATAGTCCTCCTCGAGGACCAGCCCGCACCTGCTGCATACCTTCTCCTGGCTCTGCTGGACAACATCGCTCCCGCAGTCAGGACAATTCATCATTTCCGTCCACCTGAATCAACGGACGCTTTTTATTATTAAGCGGTTTTCCGTGCCGCAAAATCTACGAAGAAAAACTTGTTTTGCAGTGTGCAACGACCGCGCAGTTAAAACCACTGAGCAGTGGGACAAGCGCCGCTCGGTGTGCCCGCCCGGCGGGCGCGAACCGATGCCTTTTTAACCCCGCTGCCACATAAAGAATTATTCGAAAAGTACAGTCGTGCAAGAGCTGCTTTTGATTGGATGTTTGAGCGGCCGGGGAGTCGCCAAACTTCGTTGAGAAATAGTTAGCGTCTTACGAAAGACTGGTTAAGTTGGCAAAACGTCAGCATCAGCCCTAGTACGGTTCGAATATCAAGAAGAAAAACGAAAATTAAACGAAGATTCAAAACTAAAGGTGATTTGAAAAATGACAGCAGACAAGAAACTGAAAAAGATAGTCCCGGACACATCGATAATTATCGACCGCAAGCTGTCCGAGCTCATAGAGCACGGCAAGCTGAAGGACGTCGATATCATAGTGCCGGCCGCGGTCCTGGATGAGCTGCAGGCACAGGCGTCTCGCGGCCGCGAGCACGGCTTCATCGGGCTCGAGGAGCTGAAGAAGCTGCGGGCGCTGGCCGACGAGAAGGGCTTGCGCCTGAGGTTCACCGGCAAGCGGCCCAGTTTGGAGGACATCCAGCTCGCGAAATCGGGCCGCATGGATGCTGTGATACGCGACATAGCGAAGCAGGAGGACGCGGAGTTCATCACCGCGGACTACGTTCAGGCGCTGGTCGGGGAGGCGGAAGGCATCAAGGTGCGCCACATACCAGCGGAAATCAAGACCAGCGGGCTGACGTTCGAGAAGTACTTCGACGACAGCACTATCAGCGTGCACCTGAAGCAGGACGTGAAGCCCCTAGCTAAGCGCGGGAAGCCCGGCGAGTTCAAGCTCGTCGAGGTGGGCGACAAGCCGCTCGACGCCGAGGATGTCGAAGCCGTGATATCGGAAATAGGCGAGGCCATACGAGGCACGGACGACGGTTCCGTCGAGATAAGCAGGCGCGGAGCGATGGTCGTGCAGCTCGGCAGCTATCGCATCGCAATCGCGCGGCCGCCGTTCGCGGACGGGCTCGAAGTCACAATCATCCGGCCGATAATAAAGATGAAGCTCGAGGACTACAAGCTGTCCGAGAAGCTCATGCAGCGGCTGACCGAGCGCGCCGAGGGCGTGCTGATCGCCGGTCCGCCCGGCAGCGGGAAGAGCACGCTCGCCGCGGGCCTGGCCGAGTTCTACATGCAGAAGGGCAACATCGTGAAGACGCTCGAATCGCCGCGCGACCTGCAGGTCGGTCCGGAGATAACGCAGTACGCGCCACTGGAAGGCGACTATGAGAAGACGGCCGACCTGCTGCTGCTTGTGCGACCGGACTATTCCGTGTTCGACGAGATACGCAAGCCGAAGGACTTCGGGGTGTTCGCGGACCTGCGCATGGCGGGCGTGGGCATGATAGGCGTGGTGCACGCGAGCAAGCCTATAGACGCCATCCAGCGCTTCATGGGCAAGGTGGAGCTCGGCGTCATACCGCACGTCATCGACACCATCGTGTTCGTGCGCGCAGGCCGCATCGAAAAGGTGTACGAGCTCTCGCTCTCGGTGCGCGTGCCAACCGGCATGACCGAGGCCGACCTTGCGAGGCCGGTCGTGGACGTGAAGGATTTCGAGACGGGCAGGCTCGAATACGAGATATACACGTTCGGAGAGGAGACCATCGTGATTCCTGTGGACGCGGTCGGAGGCAAGAAGGCTGACACAGCAGCGTCGGGGGCGCGCAGGCTGGCGGCGGACAAGATACGCGAAACCATGCGCAAGTTCGACCCCAACGCCGAGGTGGAGGTCGTGAGCGACACGCGCGCCAAGGTGCGCGTCGATAACGCAGCAATCGCGCGCATAATCGGCAAGGCGGGATCGAACGTGGAGCGGCTGCAGGATATGCTGGGCATGCACCTGGACATCGAGCCGCGCATCGCCTCGCTCGGGCAGGAGATACCGTACGACCTGCGCGAGTCGGGAGGCAGCATCGAGCTAAAGTTCAAGGGACAGCACGTCGGCCACGAAGCAAGCGTGCACGTGGACGATCAGTTCCTGTTCTCCGCCATTATCGGCAAGAAGGGCAAAATAAAGGTCACGAAGAAGTCCGACCTAGGTCGCGAGCTCGTGAGCGCGCTCGTCTCGCATAAGAGGATAAGAGTGATGGTGTAGGGTTCACAGCAAGTCCGCGTCGAAGCTCTCGAGCAGTGGTTTCGCGAGCTTGCCGACTCGGAACAGCGTGCTCATCCTGCAGTCTGAGCCGAACAGTATCCGTCTGTACAGCATCCCGCGTCTTATCGGCTTCGCAAGGTGCGCCCTCCACTTGTCGTCGTACTCCTGCTTCAGGAATTCGGCGGAAAAGTCGCCGGACTTCAGCGCCTTCACCGCCGCGTTCGCGCAGTAACCTGCGCCGAGCAGCCCGTACACGACCCCGCCGCCCGAGAACGGCTTGACCTGGCACGCAGCGTCGCCCACCACCATCAGGCGCTCCGCGGACGTGCGCTCCATCAGCCCGAAGTTTATCTTGCCCGCCACGTCCGGCTTCACGTCCTCCGCTTTCACCAGACCGCCGGTCCGCTTCTCCACGAAAGCCTTCAGCGCTTCGACCGCGTTCTGCCTCGCAGCAACGCCGATGCGCGCCTGCCTCTCGCCCAGCGGCACGACCCATCCGAAGAAGTCGGGCGTCAGCTCGTTGCTGAATATCAGTTCAACGGCGTCCGGGTCGTACTCGCCGGCCGCTGTCACCTGCACGCCCGTGAGCATATTTGCCGGACGCTCGAGCCCGGCCTTCGCAGCGACCGTGGACACGGGCCCGTCCGCGCCCACCAGCAGCCTCGCCTGCACCTTGCCCTTGCCCGTGTGCAGCGTGAGGAAGTCCTCCTCGCCTTTGGCCGTGCGTTCGAAGTCCTTGAAAAGTATCGAAACGTCTGCTGATGCGCCTGCCTGTCTGGCGCGCAGGAACAGGAACTTGTCCAGCTTTTCGCGGTCCACCACGTAGAACGGTCTCTTCGATTGCAATTCGAAGCCCGCGGACGTTGCGAAGAAGCGCGCCCTGCTGACGCGGTTCAGCACCACGTTTTCCGGAAGGTCTGTTATTATGTCGGTCAGCCGGCTGCTTATCAGGCCGGTGCACTGCACGGGCAGCCCGACCTCGGCGTTCTTCTCGATTAGTGCGACCTTGAACCCGCGCCTCGCGATGAGCTCGGCCGTGCGGCAGCCGACAGGACCGGCACCGATGACAGCGACGTCGTACACAAGAACACCAGCTACTTGCCGAAGTTGCGCTTCACCGAGCCGAACCACCTTATGGCCTTCATCAGCTCGGCCTTGTCGAAGTCCGGCCACAGCGTCTTCGTTACGTACAGCTCGGCGTAGGAAGCCTGCCACAGCATAAAATTGGAAAGCCTGTAAGCGCCGCCTGTGCGCACTACCAGATCGAGCGGCACCGGCACGAGCAGGTTCTTCTCGATGTCCTTCGGCGTGACCTCTATGCGGCCCGTTTCGATGGCCTTCTGCGCAATCTTCTTCATGACTTCCGTAAGCTCGAACTGGCTTCCGTACGCTATCATCAGGTTGAGGAAGCGCTTCTGATACTTGGCGGTCTTCTGCATTATCCTGCCGGAAAGCTCGCGTATCTTCGCAGGCAGCTTGCTCAGGTCGCCGGCGAAGCGCACGTGCACTTCGTACTTGTCAAGCATCCCGTCCTTGCCATCCTCCCATCTCTTCAGGTACTCGTAGTACAGATTTAAAAGCTCCTCGACCTCGCGCTTCTCGCGGTTCAGGTTCTCCGTCGAGAGCATGTACACGGACACCTGCGGCACTCCAAGCTTCATGCAGTTCTCGAGCGTCTTCTCTAGCGCGTCCGCGCCAGCGCGGTGCCCCATCCATGGGAAGCGCTTGTGGTTCTGCCGTGCCCATCGCCTGTTGCCGTCGATTATGAACCCTATGTGGTTCGGTATGACTAGTTCTGCCGCCATGGTTGCATCCCTTTCGGTATGTATAGTTTGAGGCCGGCAGTTATTTAAAACCCTACGAAATTATGAGCGGCTTCGCGTGCGTGATGGCCTCGAGCCCGCGCTTCGTGAGCAGAAAGTCGTTCTCGTACCTGCACCCGCCAACGCCCTCGACGTAGACGCCCGGCTCGATGGTGAACGCCATGCCCGGCTCGAAGCGCAGCCGCTTGACTATGTTCCATCTCTTGCGGGCCCGCTTCCTCCTTACCGGTCCCAGCTTCTTCCTTCGCCTCCTTGGCATGGTTATCGAAGGCATCTCGTGTATGTCCAGCCCGATGCCGTGCCCGAGCGAGTGAAAAACGCCATAGCCCCGGCCGCGGAGGAAGCGCGTGAACTTCTCCTGCAGCTTCCAACATGGCATGCCGAGCCTGACAGATTTCGTCAGCATGGCATACGCCAGGATTGCCGTATCGAGCATGTGCCGCTCCTTTGTGTTTATCTCGCCTTTCGCGAACGGCACGGTTATGTCCGTGCAGTACCCCTTCCACTTCGCGCCAAAGTCGGCGTAGCCGAGCCCGCGCACGCGCGACCGGGTGGGCTTGCCGTGCACGCGCAGCCCTCGCTTCCTGCACGAAACGATTGTCGGGAATGCCAGCCCCGCGCCATGCCTGCGGATGTTGCGGTCTATCGCGGCAGCGACCTGCCGCTCCGTTGCGTCTTCCTTGCGCAATTCCCGCTCGAGCACCGCTATGCACGAGTCCGTTATCTTAGCAGACCTTTTCAACAGCGCGATTTCCCGAGGAGTCTTAATCATACGTTCCAACTGCTTGCGTATGTCCGGCCGCTTCCGCTTCATGTGAACACTTCATCTTTCCTTTATGAAAAACAGGGGTATCGTGGAAACCACATTGGCTGCGGCCATCAGATAGAATATTATCTCGAATCCCATCCTATTGACAAGTATCCCGCCGAACAGCATTGCAATCCCCTGCATAAGACCTATCGCCAAATCGTACTTGCCCATGGTACGGCCTCTTGACTTCTTTTTGGTTATGTCGCCGAGGAAGGTTTTCTCCGATATGCTCCAAATCGCGTCGTTTATCCCGAAAAACAGTTGTATCACGAAAAGTTGTGCGACCGACGTTATGAACGTGTACGCAAGCATAAGCACGGCGCCGACGAAGCTGCTGAATATCATGAAAGGCTTTCTTCCGATCCTGTCCGAGTACCTGCCGACAACGTAAGAGGTGAGCGACGACGCTATCGTGAATATGCCGAAAGCGAATCCGAAGTTCTCGAGGCCTCCTATCTTTTGCACATAAAGCACGTAGAACGGCCCGAAAATCCCTCCCATCAGGGCAGTAATCAAGGATGATATAAGCAGATAGCTGAAATTACCGAACTTCGGTCTTCTGAATTCCATAAAGCCGCCTCGTTCGTGCCTTTCACAGCAGCCACTTGCCGTCCTTCATGACAACGCGGCCGTCGGCGTACACCCTGCTGCCGTGGCCCATGGTCTTGAAAAAGTCCCAGTGTATGGTGGCTTCGTTTCGCCCGCCGTAGAGCTTGTTCTGGCCTATCGCTATGTGCACCGTGCCGAGCAGCTTCTCGTCCACGATTATCATGCCGCCTGTCGGCCGCGCGTTCGGGTTCGTGCCTATGCCCAACTCCGCGATCGTGGTCTTCGCGCCGGACGCGTTCTTGATTATGTCCTCAAAGTCCTTCTTGCCCTTGCGGATTTCGTACCTCACGACCTTGCCTTTCCTGAACCTGAACCACACGCCCTCGACCTGCTTGCCGTAATGGTACATGCACGGAAGGTCGAAGTATATATCGCCGTTCGCCGACGTCTCCACGGGCGCTGTGAATATCTCGCCTGCCGGCAGGTTCATGTAGCCTATCTTCTCCTTCGCTACCATGCCGCAGTCGTTTATGAAATCGCGGCCCTTCACAGAGAACGTGAGGTCTGTTCGGTCGCCCACGATGCGTATCGTGTGCGCGCCACGCAGCAGCTTGCGCATGCGCTCGTTGAACGCGTACAGCCCACTGAAGTCCGTGTCCATCGTGTCCCAGAATATGCGGTCGAGCTTCGCGAACGGGACGCGCATGGCCTTCGCGGTTTCCCTGGTCGGGAACCCTACGAGCGCGGAGCGCAGCTCCTTCCTCGCCAGCTTCCTGTCCCTCATGTCGCGGAACTTCTTCACGGCCTTCCTGCGGATCTCGATTTTCTTCTGCGGCAGCCGCCTGGCCACGAACGGGTTCGAGTCGTCCAGGACCATCTCGACGTCCACGACCTTCAGGTTGTGCGCGGCCATCTTCGGCCATAATTTCAGAAACTTCGGGTCGATCCGCTTGTATATCTTGAGAGAAAGTTCGTCGCTGCCGTAGCTTATGTGCGGCTGGGCCCCGACCATCGAGCACTCGTACGCGAGCGCCTCGGCGAACTTCAGCGACTTCGGCCCGGCCGCTATCGAAACGACATCCTTCGGCTTCACGCCGAAGTTCACGCGCACCATGTTGCGCGCCACGCGCTGCATCTTCTTCTCGGAAACCATGAGATATGTTTGAATTTTTCAGAATATATTAATTACCGGCCAGCGGAAGACAGCGGAAGTGAACTGTCTCGAAAGTAATACTACCGAACTAATCTTTGATATATATGCTAAAATTATCGTTTTTTGAAATTTCGAAAATATGTTCCATGAGGAAGGAGGGGTATTCTTATAAGGAAATATCGAAAGGTACAGGCTTGAGCGTTGGATCTTGTTATAAATATTCCAACGGGATTAAGATGTCGTCCGCTGGTAAGAGACGTTTAGAAGCAAAATTCATGTCTGAAAGAAAGAAGAAAAGACGAGGTATCAAAATACCTGCCAAACTAACTAAACCATTAGCTAGGATACTCGGTCATTGTTTTTTCGATGGCGGCGTAGGTGTAGACGGTGTCAATTATGCAAATGTTTCGGAAAAATCTATACAAGAGTTCAAACGCGATATGAAAAGAGTGTTTGGATTGAATCCTTCCAGCGAGCTGGATGTCAAAAGCGTGCACATTGTCAAAAGATTGTTTTACAGTAATAGAAATCTCGCGGATTTCTTGTTCAAAATTTCTCCATCTTACAGTACATCATCAAAGGTGGCGTCAATACCAAAAATAATATTCAATTCTACTAATATCATAATATGCGAATTTTTATCGACATTTTGGGACGACGAAGGCTGCGTGAAATCGGACGGGTCAATATGCGGAAAGACGAAAAGTGATTTGATTTCTAGGCAGCTAATGATGCTCCATAGAAAACTAGGAATAGCAACCACTAGGTGGGACGACTCTACAAACGATGCATACGACGTTTACTTGCGCGTAGATGCAGAAAACATAAACAAATTTAGTCATATGATTGGTTTTAAAAATTCGGTTGTATGCAGAGGTAAGTATACTGGGCTGCGAAAAAGTGATGTTTTATATATTAAACATGGAAACAAAATAAGTGTAAGGGCTCCCGTAGCTCAGGTTGGATAGAGCAGCAATAGGCATAATGCCTGCTGAACCCCCTAAGTACCCGAATATGGGGTAGAATGAAGGTCGCGAGTTCGAATCTCGCCGGGAGCGCACATCCTTCTCACGGTTTTATTTTTTATCCTGCCGAAGCCAATTAGGACATAGGTAACTGTGGCGGCATACACGCGAAGTTGCATCGTACTGCTTGCGGCGACAGCGGTATCGCTGCTACTGGCCGCAGGCTCGGCGCGCGCCGCGACGTACACCGTGACAATGGAGCAGGCCGTCATCAACGCCGGCACCATCAACGTGCTGGTGAACTTCACGATAAGCAACCCGTCCGTCGACATCGCGCAGGTCACATTCATTCTGCCGTCGGGCTTCGCGTATTACGGCGGCGGGCACGGCACGAACAGCTCCGGCACGTTCTCGCCCACGCCCATGCCCTCGTGGTACAACACGACCACGACGCCGCTCGTGGCGTCCGGAGGCACAGGCCATTTCTGGTTCCGCGTGACAACGCCCTCGACGGCCGCCAGCTACCCGTTCAACTCGTCCACCGTGGACTCTGCGGGCGCGTTCGCCTCGAACAACGTCTCGGTCACGGTGCAGGACATATCGGCGCCCGTGTACACCGCCAATTCCACCACGCCGGCCGCGCCCACGCAGTACGCTCCGATGAAGAACTATACGTTCAACGTGACGTGCGCCGACAACGTGGCCGTGGACAGGATGATATTCGAGTGGAACCGGACGACCAACTACACGAACGTCGGCGGGGGGCAGGTGTCCAACCAGAGTTCCGGAGGGTACGGGATAACGTTCACGGACGTCGTGCCGGGCAACCTGACGTGGAAGTGGTACGGCCTCGACACGTCGGCCAACGAGAGCGCCACCGGGCTCGGCGTGTACAACATAACCAAGGTCAACAATCCCATAATCATATATTTCAACGGGAACGCCGCCACCAGCTACACCATCAATCAGGGCAGCACCATAAACGTGACCGCGGCCGGCACCGCCGTCTCGCTGTTCAAGAACGGGACGGCTGCCACAAACCCGTACATAGACCTCCTGCCCATAGGCGATTACGCGTTCAAGGCGAACTCGAGCGGGAACGCGAACTACTCCGCGAACGCAACTGGCGTCACTTACACGCTGCACATGATAACGCCCCCGCCGTCATACTCCGTATCCACTACAATACCAACGACGTGGTATTTCAACGCATTCGCGCTTTTCAACATAACGTGGAGCGACCTGAACGACGCGAACGGGTTCAGCAAGGCGTTCGTGCAGCACAACGGCACCGGCACGGCCACGAACTACACGATGACTAGCATAACAGGCACGAGCAAGTCCACGTACGCATTGAACATAACGCAGCCGATGGTGCTCAGCTGGCGCGTGTACGGCAACAACTCGTACAACTCGTGGAACGCGAGCGACCTCACGAACACGACCATAGCCAAGCTGACGCCGAGCATAACGCTGACCGTTATCCCGGACTGGAACGTGCTGCGCGGCGTGCAGACGTCCGTGTCGTGCGCCTCGCCCGAAATCACGGTCACGCTGTACAGGAACGGCGTGGCCACCAGCAGCACTACCGATATCCAGACGCTCGCCACGGGCGACTATGTCTACGTGTGCAACAACACGGCCACAGCCAACTACTCCGTGAGCAGCGTCACTAAGATGCTGCGCGTGCTCAGCTACGCGGCCGACGTGTCGTTCACCAGGGCGGACACGCTC
>JBDRGB010000029.1:0-2039 GCA_043818155.1 Candidatus Aenigmatarchaeota archaeon
AACGTTGGCGTGCAGCCAGACGATGATTTCGGGCTTTCCGCCGAGTGTTTTTACGGCGTGCCGCAGCGCAGCCTCGATAGGGGCGTCGTCCGTGGCGAGTTCTGCCGGGCGGTCTACGACCAGCGCACCGGACTGTCGCGCAACGGCGGCGATGTTGGCATCGTCCGTCGAGACGCATACTTTCGTGAGCAGCCTGGATTTTAGCGCGGCCTCGATAGTCCATGCTATCATTGGCTTGCCCGCCAGCGGCAGGATGTTCTTGTCCGGCAGGCGCTTGCTGCCGCCCCGGGCGGGGATGATGCCGAATATATCCATTTATTCTCCTTCCAGTTCCGCGACGGCCTGTTTGGTATATTCGTTGATCCTGAGTGCGAGTTCCTTGCGCTTATCCTCGCTGAGCGCGCTTACCCTTTTATAATACTCGATGGCTTCTTTGTGCCCTTCTGGAGAAAGGTTTTCCATGATGTGAGAGGCATTCTCGCGCATCTGGCACTCGGCGAGTTCGTCTTCGGGCAGTTCGCGTACTTCGAGCCGTTCGTGTACTTCGAGCGGATAGCCGTTGACCAATGTTCCCAATTCGCCCAACTTAAAAGGATCATATTCGTCGGGCAGCAGATCCTTCATTATGGCGTCTGCAAAATTTTCCATTCCTTCGTTTATTATAAAGTCATGCAGCAACTGGAGCACGCCTGTCAGTTCTTCTTCCGTGAGATTTGGATATTGTTTTCTCATAACCGACAGGTTTTGGTCAAGGACACGCTTTGACTCATTTATCGCGGCCTTGAAGTCCTCGAAAATCTGCCTGGCTCTTTCGCTCATAGTTTTTCCTTTCGTTCTATTTAATCTCCCCACGCTTGCGCATGAGGCTTCCATTTTTCTCGTGTCTGACGACGTTCTTCGCGCCTGTGCGGCTTATCATCTCCTCGCGCAGCGCGAAGAGTTCGTCGTCCGCCATATCGGTGAAATTGGCCGCTATTTTCTCCCCCTGCTCCCACAGGCTCAAAACGAACGTCTCTTCGTCTGCTATCATGCCTTTCGCCCTGGCAATGCGGTACAGCTCCGTGCCGGGATACGGGGTGGCGAAGAAGATGACCTCCGGCGGCACTCCTGCGTCTTCCACGAACCTTATCGTTTCCTCGACCGTTTCCCTCGTCTCGCCCGGCAGTCCGATTATGTAGGCCGTTCCAACCACTTTTATATGTTTGCGGGCGATGGCGAGCGCCTTCTTCGCCTGCTCCACGGTGACGCGCTTCTTCATTATGTCGAGCATCTTCTGGCTGCCGCTTTCGATGCCTAATCCCACTTCTATGCAACCCGCACGCGCCATGAGGTCGAGCAGCGAATCTTCCACGAGGTCCACGCGGGCCGTGCAGCCCCACTCCACATGGATGCCGTTCAGCATCAGCAGTTGGCAGAATGCCTCCACGCGGCTGCGGTTCACCATGAAGTTGTCATCGACGAAGTGGACATACGCCACGCCGTAATAATCGTTCAGGTACTTCACTTCCTCGAACACGTTGTTGGCCGACCTCGCGCGGTACTTTTCGCCCATGAAGTCGTGGTAGCAGTAGATGCAGTTGTAGGGGCAGCCGCGGGAACTCAGGACGTTCATGCTTTTCGGAGCCGGGCCGCCACCGTCGAGCCATTTCTGCTGGTTGTACGCACCTATGGGGTTGTCGAGGTAAATGTCCATTGGGAACAAATGCCATGCGGGCAGAGGGATGGAGTCGAGGTTGCGGATGGGGTCTCGAGCAAAGTTCTGTATAACCCGGTCCTGTTTTCTGTACCATATACCGGGGATGTGCGAAAATTCGCGTTCCGGCGCGTAATCGAGGACATCGAGAAGCGTCTCTTCCCCCTCTCCCACAACCACTACATCCGCCTGCGTGTTGCTCAGGAAAGTCATCGGGATGGAACTCGCCGCCGAGCCGCCGGCGACTATCAGGGCGCCTGCGTGTAGATTCCTTATCGTTTGGCAGAGCCACTTTACGTATTCGTAGGTCGTTATCATGCCGCCGATGCCGAAGACCTCGGCGTCC
>JBDRGB010000030.1:0-31496 GCA_043818155.1 Candidatus Aenigmatarchaeota archaeon
TCGTACGCGTAGTTGCAGATGTAGCTTATGCGCATGTCCCTCGCGGCCTGCTGCACGACCGACGGGAAGTCCGCCAGCGCCTTCACCAACGCCTTCTCCTCGGGCTTCATCCACTTGACCTTCGCGCGCTTCGGCTTCCACCTGCCGGCCTTGCCCAGTATCGACGCGCAGCGCGTGTGCGCATACTGCAGGTACGGACCGGTGTTGCCCTCGAAGTTGAGCATGGCCTGGAAATCAAAAGTTATCCCTTTATCAGGTTCTATCTTCTCGATCGCGTACTTCAACGCACCGACTCCGATCGCGTGCGCGGTCTTGCGTTTCCGCTGCTCCGGTTCGTCGGGGTTGCGCTTGTTCACTTCCTCGTAGGCCATGTCCGTGAGCTTCACGAGCACGTCGTCCAACAGCACCGCCTTGCCCTTGCGCGAGGACATCGTGCCTTCGGGCAGCCGCACGAGGTCGAACGAAAAGTGTATGGCGTTCTTCTCCCATTTGTATCCGAGCAGCTCGAACAGCTTCTTCACCTGCTTGAAGTAGAGGTTCTGCGCGTTCGCCACGACCCAGATGGCACGGTCGAGCTTGTACTTCTCGAACTTGTGGATGGTCGCGCCGAGGTCGCTCGTCTGATACAGGCCTGTGCCGTCCGAGCGCAGGATGACGAAGCCGGGCATGCCGTGCTTCTCCAGGTCCGCGACGATCGTCTTCTCCGGCGACTCGAACGCATATCCTTTCTTCAGCGCCTGCATCACGACATTCTTGCCGCGTTCGCGGAACTTGCTCTCGTACAGGTAGGTGTCGAACTTTATACTCGCGTTCTTGTACGTCTGCTCGAACCCGCCCACGCACCAGCGCACGATGCGGTCGCGCAGCGCTGTCGCCGTTTTGTCTTTCACAACGTCTATCAGCCGCAGGTTCTCGCGCGCCTTCTCGTCGAGCGTCGGGTCCGCCTCGGCGGCCTCGTGGTACTTGACGTAGTACTTCCACAACCACACGTCCGGCTTCTCCTCCGGCGATTTTCCGTCTGCCCACAGCTGGTACGCTGTCACGAGCTTCGCCACCTGCAGCCCGCAGTCATTCATGTAGTTAGCGCGTATGACCTTGTGCCCTACGAACTCGAAAAGGTTCGACAGCCCGGCGCCGAGGAACGTGCCGCGCGCGTGGCCGATGTGCATCGAGTGCACCGGGTTCGGCTGCGAGAACTCGACCATTATCTTCTCGCGCTTCAGCTTCGCGGGCCGGCCGTACTTGTCCGCCTTCTTCGCGACGTCCTTAAGGATTTTGCCGGACAGCTTGTCCCAGTCAAGGAAGAAGTTCACGTACGCACCCGCGGCCTTCACGTCCTTCACCCCGTCTGTTGGCATCCTGCCCGCCAGCTTCGCGACGGTCTCCTGCGAGATGAGGTTCGGGTTCTTCTTCTGCGCCTTGGCCAGCTCGAAGCATGGGAACGCAAGGTCTCCGAGCTCGGGCTGCGGCGGACGTTCCAACTTGTCGGCGGTCGCAATGATGCCCGCGAGCTTCAGAAGCTTTACGACGTCCTTCTCCATGAAATCGCCTGAAATATCTATTAGATGCCTATATTATTAGATTTGCGCACGACGTCCTGCGGGCATCGCGACTTGTCCTTGGAAGCATGCCTAGTTGCTCAGCATCTTGGCCACGTCTGCGATATTGTCCAGTACGCATATCCCGTCGATTTCGTCCAGTTCCTTCCTAGGGATCGAAGTTGCAACTATCGCTACGTTGCATCCCGCGGACTTCCCGGCGTCTATGTCCGTCTTCGTATCGCCCACGAACAGCGCTTCGGAAGGCTCCACTCCCATTTCATTGCAGGCCTTCAGTATTGGGTCGGGGGACGGTTTCGGTTTCGTGCACTCCCCTCCGACGATGACATCGAAGTAACCGAGTATCCCGAAGCTGTCCAGTATGGACTTCGCCCTGCTCTTTTCCGTGTTTGTGACAAGGGCTATATGGTATCTTCCTTTGAGTCCCGCGAGCATATTCTTGACCCCGGGATACAGCTTGCTCATATGCTGAAGTTCTTTCCTTCTCATATGATAATATTCGGCCTTTCCTTCCCCGTTTTCAGATGGCGAGTTGTTTTTCTCCAACTTCTCCCTGTTAGACCCGCTTTTCTTCCCCCAGAAGTCTTTAACGAATTCGTCCCTGCTTACCTCATTAAGGTTGAAATGTTGAATCATATCGCTGAACGCTTGATAACATGTATCCAGAGAGTCCAACAATACGCCATCTTTGTCGAAGATGACGGCTTTGATGTTTTCCAATCCCATCCGATCAACTTTAATAGCTTTTTCCACATCTCTTAGTTAAATGTGATTTAATGATAAAGATAAAAAAAGGTTGGATATACGAGGCTATAGCGACGACTTCGGACCCGAAATCCAACCCAAATGCGGCCCCGATGGGGTTCTACACGGACGACCTTTCGAGTATTTCGTTAAAAATACACAAAACTTGTAAAACTTATGAGAACGTTTGCCAGACAGGGAAGCTCGTCATCAACTTGACGGACGATTTCGAACTTATGTACAAATCACTTTTCTCTAAGCAGGAACTTACCTACAAGTTCGATAACAATGTCCCCATATTAGAAGAGATTGACAATTATTTAATTCTGAAACTTTTAGAAATGAAAGGAAACGGCCCAAGTGACCCGGTACATTCTACATTCAATTTTGAGATAGAAAAAGAGGTCCTCTTAGAGAGCTATCCGCTAGTTAACAGAGCTAACCACTTGATTTTGGAAACTCTGATAAAAGCTGTTAAACCCTTTGACGAATTAACGGATGTTTACCTTAAAGAGAATTTTAGGGTTGTTAAAAAGGTTGCACCTGAATCAAAACATGAAAAACTTATTCAGAAAATACTAGATTCAACCATAAACAAATAAACATTATTTTATAATCTTCTCTATCTTCGATGAATATTCTTTTACTCTTTCATCAACGTTCCCTATATGCAATTTCACAGTAGCCATAAGTATATCTACGGCAGTCCGAAGTTCGTAAAGTCTAATCCTCTTGTCAAAATCTATAGAAACGCTCCCATATTTTTCATAGCCCTCAAAAAAAGGCAACTCGGACTCGTCATACTCCTGGAATATCCACCATTTGGGTATTATCAAGTCCTGCTCGTTATGGCCGGCTTTACTAGCCTCGAAATCGATGATACCAGTTATCCCCTGTTCGGACGCCATTATGTTCCCGAAATGGTAGTCGTTATGGGCAAGGCACGGTTCGACGTCGACATCCAAGAGATATTCATTGCTTTCCACGAAGTCCATGACGTCTTCTTTTATTCTGTCTATTTCGGGGATTCCAGAAAGGGTTTTTCTGAAGTTGTCCCTCAAAAACTTGTAATAATCGTCCTTTAGAGTTTTTACAGGACTCCCCATGACACTTCCAAACGATTCAAGTTTTATAGAATGTATCTTAGCTAGGTACTCGCCTGCTTTTTCACATAACTTTAGCTTTTCGTCCACCTCGAGATTTCTATAAATGCTTCTAAGGTTAGACCCATCCAGTTTAGATAAAATCATATACTCAAAAGGCAGAATTTCCTTTGAATTGTCCCACGTGTAAACTTTAGAAACAGGTACGTCGGTATTGTTTCGTATCAGATTGATAACATACTCCTCTTTCCTAAAACGGCTGTCCATCTCTATTCCAGGTCTATTCGTGGTTTTCATAACCAGTTCCATTTTCGGGTTGGTTATTTTAAGATTATATATGGGATTGACGCGTCCTCCATACAGATTTGATATATCAAGAAGTTTCGAATTGGGGAAAACCTTCCTTACAACATCGGAAACCCTGTCCATCGACAGAACTGGTTCGGACATAAGTAATATCTAATCGTTAAACATTAGGTCTATTCTCTCTCAAGAGTTTCATACCGAAATCCGCTATTGGTTGGCTGTGCTTCAAATACGTAGTTTATACCCAATTGATTGTAGCACCTAGATATTTCTTTTCCCACGTCTCTTCCACACAAAGTTACGATAGCAGGTCCGGCAGAAGATATGAAGGACGTGGCTGGAGAATATCTTTTTAGCAATTTTCTTAAATCCCAGAATGTGGTTTTCAATTCTGGAAACATGTTATCATATCCCGTCATGAACCTCTCGTCGGAATAAGTCTCAAATATTACTTTTCCAACCTCTTCCATGTCCCTCGTTTTAATAGATGCTTCCATGTCTTGGAACCTTTCTTTAAAGAAAGTTTCCATGTGCGAGGCATTGTCTAGAATGTGCTGGAAGACTGCTACAGTTTCCCTGGCCATCGCTCCTTTCGCATCGGGTTTTGGATATTCTGGAACCCCGGCAATATAGACAAGACCCTCCGGAATGTCCATCCTCTGGATTGGCTGGCTATTGTAAACCATTATTAGTCCACCTAGCAAACCCATCCAGGACGTTCCTCCAGTGCATTGGACCGTAATTAGCTTATTTGGATCCTCTTGTATCTCTTCCCCATAATTCCTTGCTATAAGCAACGGCAAATCCTCTTTTTTTATCGGATTGCCCAATAGCTTATTAATTGCAAAAACTTCTGCAGTTGCCAGAGCGGCCGAGGAGCCTGAGCCGACGTGGTGGTATGGGAAATCGTTATTCGCTTCGATTAAAAGTCCGCCATCATAATTTAACTGTTTTCGCATGATTTCTGCAAAATGCCTAATAATGCTCGGCCTCTCCGTGTTGCCCGTTACATGGATAGAATCGCTATCATGAAGAGAGACATCAGCATAGGTTCTCAAATCAACACCAAAAGACACTTCTCCATAGTTAAATTCCCCAGTTGGTTCCCTAATTACTAAACCCCTTAAATCTCGTAAACCGCTTAGAAACCTCCCTGGGGTAGAAACTCTTACTCTTTTATAGTCTGGGCCGACCTTACCAATGGAACTTACGTCCAAGGGGTGTTCAAGCGTCCCTACTTCAAAAGGGTAAAATCCCCATTTTGCTAAGATTTTTTCGTATTTGTCCATTTATTCTACCTTCTTTGGGTTGCTCTCACTCCACCGACGGTTCAAATTTCTATGTAACTAAACCCTGTTTAGTCAAATATTTAAAGAAACTTAAACGTTCGGAATAGTTCTTTAATCATGGAACATCCCATCGATATCGAACTTGCAAAATACGGGCTCCACAGGATCACTGTAGGTGATCTTGAGAATCCTCCTTCAAAGGACGATTTTATCAAGGACCCTGTCCTTTCATATAAAAGTGTCAAGGTTAACGCACCTTACAGATTATGCCCGACAGTTTTTGATATGGAAAAACTTACGGTAAAGGAGGAAGACGGCCTTTTCAATTATGGGGAGCTCGCGTTCACCGCTGATGGCCTGGATAACACTTTGGCCGAAATAAAGGTAAGAGGAGACTCTGAAATAACCGTTTACGATGAAAATCATAGGGAGTCCATACTATTGCATACCGCAGAGATAATCAGGAAAGCCCTAGAAACAAAAGAAGGTCTAGATATAAAAACAAAACAGACAAAGTACAGACACGTTGGACTTGGCTCTTCTGCATCTCTAGGGGGTTCTGTGGCAAGAGGCATCCTCGAACTATACGGAATGCCCATGAAGACCGAAAGGATTCCTCATTTCCTTGCATGCAACTACGGGGAAGAGGACGATTTTGACCGTTCCAAGCTTGTACCTGTGCAGTCCCATGGAGCCACTGCCACATCACAATTATATGGAGGCGCGATCGCAGTATGGGACCATGCGAAGATGCTGGGACGATCAGAATTGCCTCCGAATTATACCTTTATCATGGCGATACCCGAAATAATCGGTTATGAAAGCCCCAGGAAAATGGATGGTAGTTGGGCCTATTACAATGAGATCTTACATTTTCCTTCATTGAAAAGAAACGGGCAGTTGCTAAAAGACGTGCTCGCTGAAGGGGCAGACAAAATTATAGGGATACTGAACAGGGACACAAAAATGTCCGTCCAGTCCCTGAACGACCTTGGAAAAGTTTTGATGGAGACGCTGTCGGCCGAGGATTACAAATTGTGCAGCAGGAAGCTGATACATCCCAGATATAAGGAACTTGTCATAGAGAATTTCTTCAGGTTCACCGAAGAAGACTATTGCCCCCTTGCGTTCATATCAAGTGTCGGCCCGGGAGTCGCACTTCTCGTAGAGGATGGAAGTAAGGAAGAGGTCAAGTCTGAGATAAAGGGGATGAAGCACGACATAGTAAAAGGGATGAATACATTGGAGCTTAAACCGAACAACAAAGGCAGTATCGTGGACTGTGGAAAAAGTCTAAGGATAAGCTAAAATCGCCTTTGTAATCTCGTCTCTGGACACTGGCGTTGTTCCCGGCCTGTAAAATTTTAGCGTCCCTGAAACTACTGCACATCTGGCCGCGTACATGATGTCGTATCCGTCGACCAAGTAAGAGCATAGCGTGGCCATGGCCTGGTCGCCGCATCCGGTTTCGTCTTTATATCGGCCGCCCTCGATTTTCGGGATTGGAATGTGTGCTTGGTGCATCTCATTGAAAAAGTATGCGCCGTCCCTACCTGCGGTTATCAAAACGTTTTTTACGTTTTTGCCCAACAGGTATTTCGACGCCTCCTTGGCGCTATCAAAATCCTCTACATCCACGCCTGTAAGCAACTTCGATTCATGCTCATTTGGCTTTATCAAAAAAATTTCCTCGTCCAGCAAGTTATCGTAATCGGCTTCGTTAACAATCCCTCCCGGGTCAAGGAAACTCTTCAAACCATATTCCGTAGATTTTTTGAGGCAGTATGTAGCTGTGCTCAATGGAATATCGAGAGATAGGACAAGCATGCCATTGTTTTTTCCGACTGATTCAAACAATATACGAGCGTCGTCCACGTCCCTTTCGCGGAATTCCTCGTTTACGCCTGGAAATACGTATATTTGATTACGTCCTTCATCGTCGACTGATATCAGAGAAATCCCAGGGTACTTTCTAGTTTCCTCAAAATCCAGCAGTTTTATAAAATCCGTATTGACCCCGCTTTCATCCAACGCCTCGATGGGGGGTTTCCACAAGCCGTAGGGGTCTTTGCTGCTCTTTCCGACCATGGCAACTCTTCCCGGGCCTAGGAGGGCCGACATCATCTGTGCCATATTTCTAGCTTTCCCGCCGGCCCCGATTCTTACCTCTCCCCCGAAGGAGACCCCGCCCTTTGATGTAATCTTAGGAACTCTGCCAACGATGTCTGTATTTATACTGCCAAGCGTGATAACCGATACCGCATCTATCTTCCTTTCTAATTCAGTGTAGTCGGTTTCCATTTTCCTCTTTAGAATAAACCATTATTAACCTTTTTATATTACTAGAGTCAGTTTATTCTCTATGCGACCTAAGACGGACCCGGTCCGCGACATGACCTTCGAGGACGGCAAGCCGGCCGCTGCGGACGACATCGTCAAGCAATTCTACTCGGCCGGAGGCTTCACCGCGAAGAAGCTCGGCGTGGCTGTGGACATCGTCGAGCGCATGCTGAACGACAACGAGTGCCTGAAGTTCTTCTCGTTCCCTGCGTGCATCAACGCGACTGGCACGCGCGGCGTTGTCAAGGATATGATACGCAGGAAGTGGTTCGACGTCATAATGGGCACGTGCGGCACGCTCGACCACGACATCGCGCGCGTGTACACAGACTACTACCACGGCGACTTCCTCATGGACGACACGAAGCTGCGCGACGAGGGAATAAACAGGCTGGGCAACGTGCTCGTGCCGAACGAGTCGTACGGGATAATTTTGGAGGACAAGTTCAAGGAATTCCTGCCGAAGATTTTCGCGGGCTTCACGGACGAGCAGAAGAAGAAGGGCATAAGCACGCACGAGTTCGTGTGGAAGCTCGGCGAATGCATCGACAACGACCCGCAGGCCGCGAAGAAGGAAGAGTCTATCGTATGGTGGTTGTGGAAGAACAAGATACCGATGGTGCTCCCGGCGCCGACCGACGGCAGCGTGGGCTACCAGGTCTGGCAGTTCGCGCAGGACCACGACTTCCGCTTCAACCTGCTCGCTGACGAGTCGCTGCTAAGCGATTTGACATGGAACGCGAAAAAGTCCGGCGCGCTGATAATCGGCGGCGGCATAAGCAAGCATCATGTCATCTGGTGGAACCAGTTCAAGGAAGGCGGGCTCGACTATGCCGTCTACGTCACTACGGCGGTTGAATGGGATGGAAGCCTCTCGGGCGCGCAGCCGCGCGAGGCTGTGTCGTGGGGCAAGGTCGGCAGGCAGGCGAAGTTCGTGAACGTGGAGGAGGACGCGACGATCGCGCTGCCGCTGATGTACGCGGCGCTGAACGAAAGGATTAAGTAAGCCTGCTTCTTATTTTATCAGCTTCCTTTCGCGCAGGGCGTTCAGGATTTTGTCGACTATGATTTCCGGCGGCACGTCGACCTCATTGCATTCCACGCTCACTATCGGCATGCCTGCGTTTTCGAAGAACTCGAGCAGCGGCTTGGTCGTTGCCTCGTAAAGTTTTATTCTCTCCTTTATGACGTCGGGCATGTCGTCCGGCCGCTGGATCAGAGGGCCTCCGCACTTGTCGCACACTCCCTCGACCTTCGGCTTCAGGAAGCGGACGTTGTATATGGTTCCGCACTGCTTGCACACGCGGCGCGACGACAGCCGCTCCACGATGACCCATTCGGGCACGACAAGATTGATGACAGCGTCTATCGGCGTCAGCTTCTCCAAGTCCTGCGCCTGCTTCAGAGTGCGCGGATATCCGTCCAAGATGAAACCTTTCTGCGTCTCCGGCTGTCCGAGCCAGTCGCGCAGTACCCCGATAACTACCTCGTCCGGCACGAGCTGGCCGCTGTCAAGGTACTGCTTGACCTTCTGTCCCAGGGGCGTGTCCTGCTTTATCGCGTCGCGGAACACGTCGCCCGTCGATATTGCGGCGATGCCGAGTATGTCCTTCAGCCGGGTCGTGTACGTGCCCTTGCCCGCGCCGGGCGGCCCGAAAATGAGGAACCTCATCACATCCCATCGCCTCGCGTTCCCAACCTGCGTGTTTTAATCTTGATTCGATTTTAATTTATTTAAGTTTAGCAATATCTTATTAAGAACTGCTAACGCAGCGAATGTCGGTGTAGTTTAGTCTGGCTATAACGCCGTGCTCATAAACTTATGAGCTTTGACGACCGCGCGCAAGCTCGGCCGGATGACGAAGAGAAGGTGATTCGCGGAGGTCGTGGGTTCAAATCCCACCACCGACACATTTTTCATTTTTCACTTATGAGGCCTTTAGAATGGGATAGGATAGCGGAGGACTATCACAGCGAGGTGATAAGCCCGTTCCAGCGGGGCGTGGTGAATCCGCTCTTCTCGAAGCTCGACGCCGTGAAGGCGGCGAAGCGCAAGACCGTCGCGGACATAGGATGCGGCCGCGGCGAGATACTGGACTCGCTAGCCGAAAAGTTCAGGATGGTGTACGCCATAGACTTCTCCCCGCGCATGATAAGGTTCGCGAAGCGGAACTCGTCCATGCCGAACATAAGGTTCTTCGTCACGGACATGCGCGACCTCTCCGGCTTCGGGAAGAGGTTCGACGTGGCCATAACCGCGAACTCCATACTGCCCCCGAAGGTAAGGGACGTGGAGCGCTCCTTGAAATCCGTGCACGGCACGCTGAAGGAAGGCGGGGTGTTCTACGGAATATTCCCGTCCATGGGATCCATACTCTACCAAGCTTTCCTGATATTCGACGACCGCGTTCACAGGGCCGACAACGAGAGGAAGGCGCTGATCGCGACCAAAAGGCTGATGGAGAGGAGGAAGTACAATTTCATAAAGGGCACGTTCGAGCACGAGGGCATGGCGCAGAAGTTATACTACGACTTCGAGCTCAAGATAAGGCTGCGCAAGGCGGGATTCAAGAACGTCACGCTTTCCAAGGTGCTCTACCCGTGGGACGAGGGCATAAGCGACTTCGTCCAGTTTCCCGGCATGCCCAGGATGTGGGACTGGTTCGTCAGCGCGAGGAAATGAGGCCTGGCGGTCGGTTTAATATCTACGCTGAGAAAAATCTAGATTAGTGGACGCATGCCGATCACGCTGTCGCTGAAGAAGCACTTCATCAGGGACCTCAAGTCGGAGAACCTGCTTGAGGTGTTCATGGTCACCGCCGTGGCCTCCGTGCTGACCATAAGGTTCCTGCTCGCGCTCACCGGCTACCCGCAGTTCGGCGTGGCCGGCCTGCGCATAACGCACGTCCTTTTCGGCGGCATGATGATGATGGTCAGCATAGTCATCTTCCTCTCGTTCGTCAACCGCACGTCGCGCAAGTGGGCGGCGGCCATAGGCGGGATGGGGTTCGGCGCGTTCGTGGACGAGATGGGGAAGTTCGTGACAAGCGACGCGAACTACTTCTTCCAGCCGGCCGTAGGGATGATATACGTGACGTTCATACTCGTCTACTTCCTCTCAAGGAGGCTGAACAGCGAGAGCCCTCTCACGCCGGCCGAGCGCGTGGCCAACGTGCTCGAGATATCGAAGGAGGCGATGATCAGGGGCCTGAACTCGGTGGACAGGAAGATGGTGTCCGAGCTGCTCGCGACCTTCGGACGCCACGACGGCACTTCCGGTCATCTCCGGGCGTTCCTGAAAAGCATCCAGGCCCCGCCGAGGCCGAAACTGGACGCGTACGAAAGGCTCCGCGTCTGGACGCGCTCGATATACATGCGCATAGTCCGAGGGAGGGTTTTCAACAGCATCGTTGTAGCATTCTTCCTGATGTACGCGACCGGCTCGTTGCTTGTGTCGCTGGACACAATAGTCGGCATGCGGAACGCAATCCTTCTCACGGTGACGTCTGTATCCTTCATCGGCACGGTGCTGTCCTTCCGCTCCAATCGCCGCGAGCCTGGACGGCTGATCTACGCGGTGGCGCTGGCCGCGTCGCTGGCCGCCACGTACGCGTCGTTCTCGTTGGAGGCCGTGCCGTCGATCTCGGTAGCGGACTGGATGCAGATCGGGTTCAACGTGCTGGCCGGCGCGCTGGTGCTTGTCGGGCTCCTGTACCTGCGCAGGGACAGGATAGTGGCATACGGCTACTTCAAGAACGCTGTGCTCGTGCACGTATTCTTCGTGCAGCTATTCATCTTCTTCAAGGTCCAGTTCCTCGGCCTGTTAGGGCTCGGGTTCAACCTGCTGACACTGGCGGTGCTCAGGTACATAATGAGCAACGAGGCCGGCCGCATAGAATCGCGGCTGCGTCCAAGGAAACGTCATGCGTGACCGCGTGCGCTTGAGGGCCTCGGCCGGGATTTGAACCCGGCTCTGGGGCTCCACAGGCCCCTACGCTAACCAGACTACGCCACCGAGGCCATCGTTCGGACAGTTGTAATTCTCTGTTTCTCCCTTTTTATATTTGTGCCGTTGCCGGTATAATTATGCTATGAGGATAGACTTTTTCGAGGAGTTCCCGACCAAGAGGAACATGGCGAAGGTCGGGCTGATAGATTTCCGGTCTACAATCTACGTGGCTGCCCGAAGCCTGGCCGAGTTCCGCGGCATCGAGCGCCGGCTGGGAAAGGCGCACCGCAACATCGAGCTTGCGTACTGGCCTATAACCAAGGGATCGTACTGGATATCGCCTTTCGCGCACAGGCACGAGCTGGAGAAACTGTTCGACGACCTTGGTGGGAATAGGAGGAAGCTGAAAGTCCTGTTCGACTTGGAGCTCCCGATGATGGCCAAGTCGCTTTTCGTCAGGAATGCGCGCCAGTTCCTGAGCAACAAGAGGCTGATTGAAAGCAGGATGTCGGACCTGAGCAGATCGAACACCGAAATCCTGACCGCGGAGTACCCCGCGATCGGCAGGAGGACTCTGTCCCTGATGCGGACGCTGGGAGTTTCCGCCAGCATGAAGAAATTCAAGCACAGGAAGATTTTCATGTGCTACTCCAGCATTTATCCGAAGCGGTTCGGCCGGCTCGTACGAGGCTTCATATCAAAGGAGGTGCCCAAGAACAAGATGTACCACGTTGCGGTCGGGCTGATAAAGGAGGGCATACTCAGCGTGACAGGCCGCGTGAAGCGCAGGCGTCTTCTGACCCCGGAGGGGCTCGACAGGGACCTTTCGTTCCTCGAGCGCGCCGGCGTCGGCTCGGCGACGATATTCAGGCTGGGAGGGTTGGACACGGAATACCTCGACGTGATACGCAAGTACACGCGTGTTCCCAGGGCGGTCGGCCGGAAAACATCGAAAGCGCGACAGCGGACTGCATCGGAATAGCCGGCGTGGCAACCGTCTTCTACGTGCGCATCCGCGGCATAGCATGAATTTTGTAAAACCTTTAAATACGCGCGGCTTTATATATTGTTTGCACGTGAACGGCGTTGAAGTTGGACTGGGCTCGGAACGCGCGAAGGCGCGGAGCCTGCCGGTTGCCGATGATGACGGTGGCTGGCGAGGGATGAGAAACTTCTTTTAGTTCGCGTGACAGAGCGCCATCCCCGAGTCGCGTTCGGGGTAGGGTTCGCACAAGGGCTGGATTGTGCAGGAGAGCGCTGTACCGGCGGACAGGCGGTCTGCTGGTTGGATGCTTTTCGAAGCTTCGGCCTTCCGATGGTGAAACCTAGAGGTAGAAACCCGCCAATTCTGGTTGATCCTGCCAGAGGTCATTGCTATCCAGATCCGATTAAGCTATGCGAGCCGTGAGGGGTAAGCCCTCGGCGAACTGCTCCGTAATACGCAGATAATCTACCCTTGGGAGGGGGATAATCGCGGGAAACTGCGGCTAATACCCCATAGGCATGGGTGGCTGGGATGCGCCCACGCCCAAAGCTCAGGCGCCCAAGGATGGGTCTGCGCCCCATCAGGCTGTTGTTGGTGTAACGAACCAACAAACCGATAACGGGTACGGGCTATGGAAGTAGGAGCCCGGAGATGGATTCTGAGACATGAATCCAGGCACTACGGTGTGCAGCAAGCGCGAAACCTTTACAATGCATTCACGTGTGATAGGGGGACCTGGAGTGCTGCAGCTTTGCTGTAGCTTTTGCCGACTGTAAAGAGGTCGGCGAATAAGGGCTGGGTAATACGAGTGCCAGCCGCCGCGGTAATACTCGAGGCCCGAGTGATGACCACTATTATTGGGTCTAAAGCGCCCGTAGCCGGTTCGGCGAGTCCCTGGTGAAATCCTCCAGCAAACTGGAGGGCGTGCCGGGGATACTGCCGGACTTGAGACCGGGAGAGGGTGGAGGTACTTACAGGGGAGGGGTTAAATCCTGTAATCCTGTAGGGACAACCTGTGGCGAAGGCGTCCACCTGGAACGGGTCTGACGGTGAGGGACGAAAGCGTGGGTAGCGATCGGGATTAGATACCCCGGTAGTCCACGCTGTAAACGATGCCCGTTTGGTGTCGCAAACTTCTTGGGAGTTTGCGGTGCCGGAGCGTAGGTGTTAAACGGGCCACCTGGGGAGTACGTCCGCAAGGATGAAACTTAAGGGAATTGGCGGGGGAGCACACAAGGGGTGGGTACTGCGGTTTAATTGGATTCAACGCCGGAAATCTCACCAGGGAAGACGGTAGTTTGACGGTCAGTCTGATGGGCTTACCTGACAAGCCGAGAGGTGGTGCATGGCCATCGCCAGCTCGTACCGTGAGGCGTGCCGTTAAGTCGGTTAACGAGCGAGACCCGTATCTCATGTTGCGACCTGCGTCTTCGGACGTAGGGCACTCATGAGAGACCGCTAGTGATAAACTAGAGGAAGGAACGGGCGACGGTAGGTCTGTATGCCCCGAATTTCCTGGGCTACACGCGGTACACAATGCGCGCCACAATGAGATGCAACGCCGAGAGGCGGAGCCAATCCCCTAAAAGCGCGCCTAGTTCAGATCGTGGGCTGTAACTCGCCCACGTGAAGCTGGAATCCCTAGTAAGCAAACGTCATCAAGCGTGCGGAGCGGTGTATGACTTTCATGCACCACTCGGAGGCCGACCAAACGTCTGACCTCATCAGTCGGACGCGGCTGTTGATGAAATAATTTAAGGAATCGTTTCCGTCCGCGTGAAATCGTTTGCTGAATACGTCCCTGCTCCTTGCACACACCGCCCGTCAAGCCAACCGAGTGGAGCTTAAACGAGGACCGTTTCAGGCCGCAAGGCCAACAGCAGTTCGAGTTTCGGTTCCGCGAGGGGGGCTAAGTCGCCACAAGGTAGCCGTACGGGAACGTGCGGCTGGATCACCTCCAAAATATTTGTGTGAGGGTTTCTACCTCCGGGCACTTTAATCGGAAGTGCCGGACATTTGACTAGGATTAGCGGAAGCTGTGGGCAGGGGCTTCGCAATCTTTAAATACGCTCCAGCGCATTACATTTAAGAAAGTGTGAAAAGGAAACTGGCAGACGTGCAACTTGTCGTGCTGATTCTGTCGTTTTTCATATGCGTGATCGAAGATGAAATTCGAGGAACTTGGGCTTTCGGCGCCCGTGATAAAGGCCGTGGCCGAGCTGGGCTTTTCGGAGATGACTCAGATACAGGAGGCGTCGATGCCCCGCATACTGCAGGGGAAGGACGTCATAGCGCAGGCCAAGACGGGCAGCGGGAAGACGGCCGCGTTCGGCCTGCCCATCGTGGAGAAGGTGAAGAAGGCCGGCGGGTTGCAGGCTATGATACTCTCGCCGACGCGCGAGCTGGCGCTTCAGAGCACGGGCGAGCTGAAGAAGTTCTCGAAGCACAAGGGCCTGCGCGTGCAGGCGGTGTACGGCGGCGTGGGCATAGAGCCGCAGATACGCGGCCTGAAGGACGCTGAGGTTGTGGTGGGCACGCCCGGCCGCATCATCGACCATATGGAGCGCGGCACGCTCGACTACGACGGCATACGCATAGTCGTGCTGGACGAGGCCGACAAGATGATAGACATGGGGTTCATCGACGACATAGCGGACATCGTCTACAACCTGCCCGAGGACAGGCAGACGCTGCTGTTCAGCGCCACGATGCCCGAACAGCTCATCGGCATGTGCGGAGAGTTCACGCGTGACCCGGTGAGGGTGAAGACCGAGACGCAGGTAGAGGCGTCGCTGCTCAAGCAGTTCTACTACGACGTGGACCGCACGCAGAAGTTCTCGCTGCTAGTGCACCTGCTGCGGTCGGAACGGCCGGAGCTGACGATAGTTTTCTGCAACTCGAAGCGCGAAACGGACGCGGTCGCGCGCAACCTCGAACGCTACGGCATAAGCACCGTGGCGCTGCACGGCGACCTTTCGCAGGCCAGACGCGAGCGCGCCATAGGAATGTTCCATGCGGGCGAGGTGAAAGTGCTGGCAGCGACGGACGTGGCCGCGCGCGGGCTGGACATCAAGAACGTCACGCACGTGTTCAACTACGACACGCCCGAGGACACGGAGGAGTACGCGAACCGCATAGGCCGCACGGCCAGGGCGGGCGAGGAGGGCAAGGCGATAGCATTGATATCCGAGCGCGACCGCGAGGCTTTCAGTCGCGTGCTCGCGGCTTTCTCGTACGACGTGCGCAAGCTGGAGCTGCCAAGGTTCGAGAACGTGCCGTTCGACAGGCGCGGTGAACGCGGCCGCGGCACGTACGTCGGCATCGACCGCTACGCGCGCGCCGGACCGCGCGGTGGCGGTGGCAGGCTCGGCCGCGGGCTCGGGCGCGGCCACGGACCGGTGCGCGGCAGCGGATGGCGCGTCTCCGGGAGGAGGGGCGAGCGCAGCGGCGGCCCAAGCATGGGCGGCGGGCACAGGGACACGAGGCGGACGAGGAGGACAGGAAGAAGGTACTAGCGGACACCGGATACTTATGGCCAACTCATGCCAGGCCGCGCGTCGCCCACATCAGCGCTATCCCAAGCATGAAAACCGCGAACGTGGCAACGGACTTTCTCGTGTCGTCGATCGCGCGTATCTCCGGCATCAGGTCGGACGCGGCTATGTAGATGAAGCCGCCGGCGGCCACCGGGAGCACTAGCTGCGCAATCGTGGACGAAAAGGACGAGAGGAGTACGCCCGCGATGCCGCCCGCGATTGCCGAAAGCGCAGTGAGGAAGTTCATGGTCACGGCCTTCTTCGTATCCATGCCGCTGTGCAGCAGCACGCCAAAGTCGCCAATCTCCTGCGGTATCTCGTGAAAGACTATCGCGAGCGTCGTGGACATGCCCAGGCCGACGTTCGAAGCGTACGCCGCCGCTATCACCAGCCCGTCCATGAAGTTGTGTATGGCGTCTCCCAGCAGGTTCATGTAGCCGAACGTGTGCACCTTGCATCCGGCGTCGTGGCAGTGGCGCCAGTGCAGGAACTTTTCCGTCATGAAGAATATCACGAAGCCCGATATCACGTAGGCGAACATAGTCTCCAGCGCGCCTCCCTCCCCGGTCGTGCAGAACTCCAGCGACTCCGGAAGCAGGTGGAAGAACGCGCCTCCCACGAGCGCTCCTGCCGACAGCGCCACGAGCAGGAGCAGCGCGCCCTCGAGCCGCTTCGGCTTCATGGAAAGCGCGAGCACGCCGACGAACGACACCATGCTCACGGCAAGCGTGCTGGCCAGCGTCCAGAACAGCACTGTCTCGACCATGATATAGGTTGTCCGAGCGAATAGAAATCTTTATATAGTAGTCACTGAGCAATAGTAACTCATGGATACCATTGCTTTACACGACGAGTTGGAGAAGGTGCTCGGCAAGTACACTGCCGAACCGCTCTCGTTCTGCGGACTCGACTACGGCGAGCTCTACATCTCCGAAAAAAACAAGTACAACACGGTCTCCATCACCGACGAGGGCAAGGCGCTGTGTGGAAGGCACCTGGAGCTGCTTTCAGACTGCGTGCTAAGGAAGCCGGGATACGTGGCAGCGAGGAAGTTCGTAGCCAGCGGCGAGAGCGGCAAGGCCTCCGTTTACAAGCTCGCACTCGGCGGGGACGAGATAGCTGTGAAGGAACATAAGGTCGTCAATGACCACGACCAGTTGCAGAGGTACAGCGAAGCAAGGCTGGTGATACGCGATTTTGAAAACGTCACCGTGCCGACAGCGTTCTTCTCGCACACCGGCTGCGGTGGCCCGTTCGGAAGCATAATGGCGATGGAATACGTGGACGGCGCGCGCGACCTAGAGAGCATACGCATAGAGTCCCAGAGCAAGTACGACGAACTTTACATTGCGATGATGGAAAGCGGCGCGCCGCTCAAGCTACTAGAGGCGGGTATAGAGGTGCCAAAGCCCGATGATGTTATGGTGAAAAGGGACGAGCGGACCGGCGCGCCCAAGTTCTCGATAGTCGACCTTTGAGGCCGTGAAACCGTGCCGTTCGGAGCCGCCGGACGTTTTGACAAACATTTAAATCGGGCTGCAGCATAAGAATTATCCGCGGGCCGATAGATCAATTGGTAGATCGCCTGCTTTGCAAGCAGGAGGCTTCGGGTTCGAGTCCCGATCGGTCCACTCGGCGATTTTTCATGAAACCGAAAGTTATTTTCATTCCAGGCACCCGCGGTGATTTCGAGGACGGAAAAAATCTCGACAAAATACTCGCAGCCATGAACGAGTTCGGACTGGAGGATTTCTCGAAGAAGAAAGTTCTTTTGAAGCTGCACATGGGCGAGCGCGGGAACAAGTTCTACCTGAAGCCCGCGGTCGTCAGGCACTTCGTCGACGCGCTGCTCGCAATCGGAGCGAAGCCGTTCCTGTTCGACACCGCTGTCAAGTACGAAGGCGGACGCGACACGAAGGAGAAGTACGCTGCCACGGCGAAGGAGCACGGCTTCGACAAGCTCGGATGCCCGGTCGTCATCGGCAACGAGGGGCGCAGCGTGGCCGTGGGCATGAAGGGCGCTACGAGCGAGCAGACGTACGCGTTCGAGGTCGCGAAGGAAGTCTGCGACGCGGAGTTCATCCTATCGGTCGCGCACGGCAAGGGGCACATGATGTCGGGGTTCGGCGGGAGCATAAAGGCGTTCGGCATGGGCGGGGTGTCCAAAGAGTCGAAGGGGTTCATACACGCGGCGGGCGCGCCCGTTCTTGGCAACGCCGAGGCGTGCAGGCTCTGCGGCGAATGCATGGAGGGCTGCCCTATGAAGGCGATAACGGTCGTGAAATCCGGGGATAGAGCCGGCTGGAGAATCGATTATGGAAAGTGCTTCGGCTGCCAGCGTTGCGTGAAAATCTGCCCGAACAATGCGATTGTCTGGAAGGGCGAGGAGTTCGACCTCATGCTCGCAGCCGGCGCCGCGGCGTGCCTCTCGAATTTCAACGGCGGCAACAAGCCGAAGAAAGCGATTTTCATCAACGTGCTCGTCGACATATCGAAGCGGTGCGACTGCGCTAGCAGCGCCGGCCCGGTGATAGCGCCGGACGTGGGCGTGGTCGTCTCGGACGACCCAGTGGCCGCGGACGCCGCCTCGATAGACCTGATAGAGAAGGCCGCGGGCAAAGGATTGAAGGAAATACAAAACGTCGATCCCCGGTCGCATGCACGATACGCGGAAAAACTTGGAATGGGCGGAATGGAGTACGACATGATACGCTATTAGCGTGCGTGGCCGAACGTCATCTTTTTATCTTGGAACCGCGGATAATCACGTAGATACCATGGCAGAGACTTGCATATGGTGCGACGGCGCCTTCACGAGCCGCGACGAGCTCGAGAAGCACGTGGCCGAGCAGCACTCGGCGAGCCGCGGAAAAATCAAGATTTGATTTCCGATTTTTCGGACTTGATTCCTTTAGTTCCAGGAATATGCCTTGGCACGGGCCGCCGTTTCTCGGCCGGACGCCATCCGTGTACCGGAAGACGGAAATGCTTAAATAGTGCCACTTAACGGTAGTTAATAATACGACATGTTGGTGCTAGATATGCCGAAAATTTTTCACCGGAAGGTATTGGACGCGGCGCTGAAATCGGACCTTCTTCACGCGTTGGTAAACCCCATGCACGAAGTGCCAGCGCTGTCCGAGCAGGAGGTGTGCGATATGACCGTGGACGCCAAACCGGGAAGCATGGTGTTCCGTCCTGGCACGGGCGTGGCCGTAGCATCGTACCCCCTAGCAGACGGTTCCGACGAGCTGGTGACAATCGAAGTGGGAGGCCTTGCTCTAGACAGCGCCCTTTTCATAAAATACAGGATGGACGGCGGCAAGGCGATAATAGACGTGACAAAGCGTGCCAGGAGGGGCGGCTGGCTGCAGGACATGACCGAAAAGCACTCTCTGCGGCTGGTCGGGAGGGAAAGCTACTGCAGAAACGGCGTGCTTGTCCTCGAGGAGACGTACGGCAACGGCCTGCCTCCTCTTTTGGGCGGGGTCGACATCTGCATGTCGTACAGCAAAAGCTGAGCCGACGCGCACCGCTGGAAAATGCGACATATGCGGCAAAAGCTTTATAAGTATGCGAGGCATAATATTCCTTGTCGGTGTCGCTATGGCAGAGTAAAGACGCTCAATTCACCCCTGCTTAGCGATGAGCGTGTTCTAATTTCTGAACCGTGATGATACGGAACACCTTGCGATGCAAGGCGGGGAGCCATCGGTGTTGTGACCGGCGGCGTTGAGTGTTCTTTGCACGGATATCGATACTGCCAGTGCGGTACCGGCTGGGACGCAAGCGAAAAGCTGCGAAAGAACAAAACAGATGCAAATCCCGACTGAACCTTGGGGTTGAAGTGTCGAGGCTGTGACTACAACAGTACTCTGATGCGGGCCTGCGCGTGTGAGCAAGAAGCGCGCTTCCGCAGTTGAGGAACGAACTGTCTTAATGAGCCGAATAATTATGAGACTGTCACAGGATCAGACTAGTCATAGAGGTCTAGGCAAATTTACACCGGTTGGTGGATGGCTAGGCTTCGTTAGCTGAGGAAGGTCGTAGCAAGCTGCGATAAGCCTGGGTTAGCCGCATGCAGGCATTGACCCCAGGATCACCGAATGCGACTCGTCGCCTTCGGGCGGTTGCGCGAGCAACAGCAATCTGCTGGATTGAAGCATCTTAGTAGGCAGAAGAAAAGAAAGCAATGCGATGCCGTTAGTAACGGCGAGTGAAAGCGGCTCAGGGCAAACCGAACCTGCTGCGAGAGCAGTAAGGGATGTGGTGTTCGGACCGGCGCCTTCCCTAACCTCCCGACCAGAAGTCCGCTGGAAAGCGGCGCGGAAAAGGGTGAAAGCCCCGTACGGGCAGGGTGGAAGGGAAACGGCCGGTATCCAGAGTAACGCTCCTTGGTTTTGGAGTGCGAACGCGGGTGTCATTAACATCCAACCCTAAATACTAACGAAGTCCGATAGCGAACCAGTATGGTGACAGAACGCTGAAAAGCACCGCGAGAGCGGGGTGAAAAGAACCTGAAACCAATCGGTAATAGTCAGTCGCGGCGCGGAAGGTGCGCGTCCGAAGGATGCACGCGCAAGCGTGCGGTACGGGGACGCGCTTACAGTGTCGCGACGTTCGTGTTGAAACACGAGGCAGGGAGTTTGTTTCAGTAGTGGGGTTAACCGGCTGTCGCCGGGCAACCTAAGCGAAAGCGACATGCACGTAGCCGCCTTGAGCGGCGTGGTGCGCGGTGTGAAAGCGCCGGAAATTACTGGGGCAAGACCCGAAACCGGTCGATCTATTCCTGGGCAGGGTGAAGCCCTTCGAAAGGGGGGTGGAGGCCCGCTACCGATATTGAGTATCAATTCATTCGGGTGATCTGGGAATAGGGGTGAAAAGCCTAACGAGACCGGTAATAGCTGGTTCCTCCCGAAATGTATCTGAGTACAGCCTGGCTGGAGGCGGATGACAGGGTAGAGATACTGATTGGACGGTCAAGGTCCGAAAGGATCAGCCGTCCTGTCAAACTCCGAATCTGTCATTGCCCGAGAAGGCCAGAGTGAGGGTCGTCGGGGTAAGCTCGACGCCCGAAAGGGGAACAACCCTGACCGTGGTTAAGGTCTCTAAATGCAGGCTAAGTGATAAAGGGAGTCCGGCTCCTCAGACAGTAGGACTGTAGGCTTAGAAGCAGCCATCAGTTAATAAGTGCGTAACAGCTTACCTATCGAGGAGACGGGCCCTGAAAATGGAAGAGACTAAGCCTGCTACCGATACCTCGGGACGCTGTGCGTATGTGCAGCGTCAGTAGGGAGGCGTCCTGCGGGGGCAGAAGCGCGGGCGTGAGTTCGCGTCGACCCCGCAGAATCGAATATCCTGCCATGAGTAGCAGCGAAGCCATGTGAGAATCATGGCCGCCTAAAGGGCGCGGGTTTGCCAGCAATGTTCATCAGCTGGCAGTTAGCCGATCCTAACCCATCCCTTAATCGGAAATGGGGAAAGGGAAGCAGGTCAATATTCCTGCGCCACGTGGATACGTGCGGCAACGCAAGGACAGGCTTCTGACGCTTTCGGATGGGCCGACGCAAGTTGGCCGCTCAAACCGGTGGAGTCTTGTAACGAGGAGAAACCGGCGAAGGCGGTCCGGCCCCGTGTATGCGGGGTTCGGCCAATTCCCAGAGCCAGTGAAAAGGAAGGTTGTAAGGACTCCACGTGACCGTACTAAGATCCGTCACAGGCGCCCGTGCTGAGAAGGCAAAGGTGTGTTGGGGAAACCCGGCATAGGGAACTCGGCAAATTGGTGGTGTATCTTCGGTACAAACCATGCCTGTAGCCTCGAAAGGGGCGGCAGGTCGCAGTAACAAGGAGGGGACGACTGTTTAACAAAAACATAGGGGACTGCAAATGCGAAAGAATTAGTACAGTTCCTGATGCCTGCCCAGTACCGGTGTGTCAAAACCCGTTTCAACGGGTCTAAGCCCCGGTAAACGGCGGCGGTAACTCTGACCGTCGTAAAGTAGCGTAATCCCTTGCCGTTTAATTGACGGCCCGTCTGAATGGCTCAACGATCTCCTCGCTGTCCCATGCTGGGGCCCAGCGAAACTGCTATTCCGGTGAATAGGCCGGAGACCTCCAGTGGGAAACGTAGACCCCGTGGAGCTTTACTGCAGCTTGATGTTGTGACTCGAGTTTGATTGTATAGAGTAGTTAGTACTCGCTATCAGGCTTAACCGTCAGGTGAAAGCCGAGAGGAAAGTGTAACACTAGCCTTTGGAACTCGCGTCGCTTACCCTTCGGGGGACACCATCTAGTAGGCAGTTCGGCTGGGGCGGTACTCCCTTGACAACAGATCAAGGGAGCCCTAAGATCAGCTCATCGAGGTTACGGCAGGATGCGGTAGTGATAGGACCGCTCCAGGTCGATTCCGGTGCGCACCGTGGTTTTCAAAGCTAAACCGCGCGCCGGGAGATGAGAGTTTGGGAGTAGCTAATGAATCGCGTCCTCGTCGCCTCAAAGAAATCTCGAGTAGAGTGCAAGCGCAAAAGCTGGTCTGACCGGATTCTGCAAAGCGAGGAATCCGGCCGCGAAAGCGAGGGCTAGCGAGACGTCGGATTGGCCTTAATGGCTGCCGGCGGTATCAGAAAAGCTACCCCGGGGATAATGGGCCCGTGGCCTCTGAAAGCTCACATTGACGAGGCTCGTTGGTGCGTCGTTGTCGGCTCCCCCTTTCCTGGCTGTGCACAAGCAGCCAAGGGTACAGGTGTTCACTGGTTAAAAGGGGACGTTAGCTGGGTTCAGAACGTCGTGAGACAGTTCGGTTGCTATCTACTGGAGGTGTCGGTTGCCTGACTGGAAGGAAGGGAAAGTACGAAAGGAATACTCTTCCGTGGCCTCTGGTCTACCGGTTGTACATTGCACTGCCGGGCAGCTACGCCATAGCGGATAAGAGCTGAAGGCATCTAAGCTCGAAACCGCCCGGAAAAATAGGCAACCAATCGCTAGTCCCGTCCGCGAGGACGGGGATGCGTCGAGGACTCCCATAGACTATGGGTTTGATAGAGCGGGGATGTAAGGCGGGAGGATTCGTCCGACCGCTTGAGTTCGCCGCCACTAACCGTCCGAGTTGCCTAGACCTTGATAAATAGTCTGATCCTGTGGCAGTCGCATAACTTTTTCATGATGCGTTTGCCCCGTCCAAGCGCGAGCTGTATTATATCGGGCTTTTCGAAGGCGGGCAGGCCCGGAAGGTGTTAGGAATGGAGAAAAACGAAAACGGAATAGAATGCAAAGAGAATGGCAGCGAAAGCATCAGGACGCTCAACTTCGGAGTGAAGGGCCTGCAGCGCAAGCGCGAGCTGATCGAGGAGCGCTACGCGCGCGCCAAGGCCAAGAAGTCCGGGCTGAAGGTAGTGCGCACGAAGACCAAGGTCAAGTCCGCGCTGAGAAGGCAGCTGCTGAAGAACTACGGTTTCGCGGTCCAGGGCAACTGAGCCACCAAGGAAAGACGTTAATCCTTAACGTTCCATTTTTGTATCATGGACGGTCTTTCTGTTTGGGACGAAATGCGCCTGAGCCAAGCCGGCGCGTACGTGTTTTCATCCTCGCCGGAAGTGAAGCCTTTGATTTCCTACATTCTCGAAAAGAAACAGGTCACGTTTTCCGGACTGTCGCACGACCTTTTCTACTTCGGCGACAAGGGACTGAACTGGCACCTCGACCAACTTCACCAACTTGGCGCCATAGACATCGACTTTCAAAAGGACAGAACGATAATTGCCAATCCGAAGGCGGTAAAGTTCGAAGGCAAGAACTATGGCATGCTTTCGATAGTGGCGGACTTTATCGAACGCGAACTCGAGCAGTTCGAGTCCGGCCCAGAGGGCCGACTGAACAGGGCGCGCAACGCGGCTGAATGCCTGTACAGAAACCTCAATGCGCTCCTCGCGGTCAGGAGCCAGGAGAACGTGATGCCTTACACCGAATTCCTGGAAGTGAACAAATACATGAGCAACATGGATAGGTTGCTCTTGAAGCACTACGGCCTGCTCGGCTTCGGCCGCGACGCAGCCGGCACAGCCACGGTATATCTCGACAAAAACATCGCCGACGCCCTAGACGCGCTGCAGTCGGTATAAGCCAGAGCTGCGCTGGAACCTTTTTAAACCCCGGAAACGCAGAATATCAAATCGGCGCGTGCGAGTTCCTGCATGCGCAGGGGTGCGTAACGTACATGGCCGAAGCCATAGAAATCGTATGCAAAAGGGATGATTGGGATGACTTGGATGCTGTTCGCGCTGCTGACCCCGGTGCTGTGGGCGCTCGGGGACGTGGCGGAGAAGTTCCAGCTGGACAGGGTGTTCAAGCACTGGCTGTCCTACTTCACGCTTGCGTACATCGCATGGTCGGCCATAGTGCTGTGCATATTCGTGTTCCATGACGTATACGTCGAACCCGGATACGCGCTGCTCGCGCTGGCGAGCGGCATGATAGGCACCGTAGGCACGGTTTTCTACCTGAAGGCCGTGTCGAGGGAGGAGGCGAGCCGCGTGGTGCCGCTGGCGTACACGAGCGTGCTCTTCGTGGCAGTGCTGTCGTACTTATTCCTGGGCGAGGTGTTCGGAATCGTGACGTACGCGGGGATGGCCGCGCTGCTCGCGGGCGCTGTCCTGATGTCGTACAGGCGCGCCGACGGACGGCTGCTGCCCGTGACGCCCGTGCTGGGTATGGTGCTCGTCTCGGCGCTGATGTCCGCGGTCGCGCACGTCATAGACAAGACGTTCCTCGGCGCGTACGACTACTGGACGCTCCTGTTCTGGGGGTACTTCGGAGGCCTGGCGGTCGTGGCGTGGTTCGTGCTCGACAGGAAGAACCACGTCAACCTGCCCAAGCTGTCCGAGCTCGCCGGAAGGAGGCGCATGTGGGTGCTGCTCGTCGCTACGATCCTGGTGTACTTCGCGGGCGACGTCACGTGGCTCGCGGCCATATCGCAGGCGCCGCTGTCGATAGTCGCGGCGCTGGGCACCACGGAGCCGCTGTTCGTGCTGCTGCTCGCGGTGGCGTCGAGCGTGTTCACGCCGAAGCTGCTGAAGGAGGAGATAGAAGGATCGAAGATCGCGCTGAAGGCGGCCGCGGTGGTGCTGATAATGATAGGCGCGTATCTGGTCGCGGCCTAGCATCGCGAATAAACGCTGGAACACTTTTATTCCTGGAATCACAAATACATATCAAGAGTTGAAATGTCGGCATTCGAAAAAGCGGAAGGAGTTCTGGCGGATTTCCCCGAAATAAGCCAGGAGCATCTCGAACTTCTCGGACTCAGGCTAGCGGAGCGGAGCGAAGACGTCGTGGAGGCGAGGCCGAAGCGAAGGCGGCCGGCCATCAGGTTCTCGCCCGGGCTGAGGAAGCGGCAGCTCGGCGTAATGGCCGGGTTCAAGATATTCCTAGTCAACGGAGAGCACGTGCGCAACAACCTCGAGACCGATTTCACAATGGCCAGCCACGGGTTCGTCAGCGGCTTCATACGCAAGGACGAGATATGGATGGACGACCGCCTGTCCGTGAACGACGTCGTGGCCGTGCTGCACCACGAGGTGTTCGAGGCCAAGCTAATGGAGGATGGAATGCCGTACGAGGACGCGCACGTCCTTGCAACGGAGTCGGAGAGGGATTTCAGGAAGCTGCTGTGATATCGCGCGTTGAGTAGCGGCGGCTGCTTCCGCGCCCCTCGCAACCTTTATTCGGATTTCAAAAATCAGTTTCCTTGCCGAACTTTTTCGGGTTCGCGGTCCTGTTCCTGACCTTCCTGAGGCCGTAGAACGTCAGCTTGTCTGGGTTCATGCGATCAACTCTGCCTGAGATTGCGTATCCGTTGCCTATTCGCCATATTGTACTCGCACGCGCGCCTGAAAGTCCCGAGCCCGACGTCGCATTCGGGGTATTCCTCGAGGAACGCCTTGTGGGACCTCTTGAAAGCATCCCTCGACTTTTTGATTTCATCCAGCACGCTGATGGCTTCGGACGAGGACACTGCCGGCTCCATTCCGCAGCCCGGACCGTAATGCGTCGAGGCCGGCGCGCCCATGAGTTCGGAACTGTCGCCCAACCAGAAAAGAAAGCGTATCAGCAGGCCTGAATTCCTGTAGAGCTCCACATGGCGAGGTGTCATCCACCCGTAGTCCATGGTCGCTCCGTGGCCCATGATTAAAACTGTAGGCTTCAAGGATTTAAGAGTTGCTTTACTTCCACTTTACTTCGCCCGCTCGACCCACGAGAACTTCTTCTGCATGGTCTTCGGGTAGTACTTCGTCCATTCGAACTTCACGCTGTCGGCCCAGCGCTTGTACACGCGCGGGTCTATGTAGTTCTTCAGCGAGGTGTTGAGGTTGTAGTCCTTCGTGGCCTTTATGGTCTTCAGCCGCAGCCTCATGCGCTCCACTGTTTCCTTGTACTTCTTCGCCTGGTCGCGCTGCGCCCTCCTCGGCTTCGCCGGAGTTTTCTTCCGCATGCTCGCTATCAGCTCCCTCCTCGTCTTCTCCGCGTCCGCCTTTGCCTTCGCCGCGGCCTTGTTCTTCGCCTCCTCGAGCTTCGCTTCCAGCTTCCGCAGGCTTTCCTCCTTCTTGCGCAGCGACTCCTCCCAGTTCTTCGGCAGCTTGCGCTTGTGGTTGCACGCGATCGCCGCCTGCAGGTTAGCCATCGCGGCCACGTATTTTTTATAGTCTTCCGAGTCGCCGGGCTTCACTGCGTTTTTCTCGAGATACGCCCGCACGGCCTCGGTGCTGTGGAACGTGCGGAACACCTTCGCGGTAACGTCGGGCGCGACCTCGTCGAGGAACGCGCCGACGGCCTCCGAGCGCACGCCCTCGAATATCATGGCCTTGCCGCCGTTGCCCGCATTCGCACGCTCCTCCGCATCGCGTATGAAATCCTGCAGGTTCCGCACTACCTGCGGCGGAAGCTCGGCCTCGCGCTGCATGCGCACCGAGTCCTTGCCGAGGAAGTCGAACTCGACGGCGTTGCCCTGCTTGACGACGACGTTCTTGTTCGTCAGCGTCGTAGCGCCGACAGTGTCCGCCTCGTCATCGCCCTTTTCGTCGCCAACGCGGAGGTTCAGCGCGTCGATGAGATAACAGACGGTCGCGACCTTCCTGCGCTTATCGTCCTCGGCCGCCAGGTTGGCCGCGATGTGCTTCGTGATCTTGCCGTAGACCTTCGCGAGCTCGATAGCCCTGTCGAACTTCGCCTGCTCCTTCTGCTGCCGCATCGGAGAGCTCTCGGACAGCCATACGTACTTCTCCTTGCCGCGCAGGCTGTCGTCCCACCTACTAATCCACATACAGTCCTTGAGCCACACCACTTCTTTCCACGGGCTCTCTATTGAGATATCCAGGCAAGTGAACAATCCTATGGCAGTTGCAACACAATATTTGGAGGCCTTTTCTTTTTCCAAAATCTCTCCAATCGTCATTCCCTCTGTTGAACTCCTTGGCGTTTTTTCTCCCAAGTGGAATTCTATGATGGAAGACAAGAACTCGGATATCGCTGTTCCCACAGAGTTCACATTTCCCTCCAGACTCTTCGAGAATTTTGTATTTTCTAAGGGAGTCAGTACGCGTTCTAGGTTTAACTGCCCTAAGCTTTCCTGCGTATTCTGCTTTCTTCCTTTTGTATTCGGCGTGCCTTTCAGGGTCGCTTCTAAGTTTTTCAAACCATTTTCTCCACGTGTTTCTTCTAGAATCTCTATGAGTTCGGCCCCACTCATTGTGCTCTTCAAGAATTCGCGCATATACTTCTGGATTTTCTCGATTTTTCCGATACTTTCGCTTGTTATATTCTCTCTGCCATTCAGCTTTGTTAAACATGCCAGGGCATCGTCAGATTTACATTGTGGTATTATGTTGATAACCTTTTCCAACCACTGCTGGTTGTTGACTTTAATCGAACTGCATGGAATCGGCGCGCCGGGCGACAGGTTGAGAGTTATGTCCTCGTGCGTCGCGCCTCGTTTCCACCTGCCGCGCAGCGGGTGCTTGCCGCGCCCCATGAATATGCTGCTCGGCTCCACAACGTAGTTCGAAAGCTCCACTCGTTCGCCGTCCACAACGGCGTGGCCGTACTTCTCCTTGTTCGCCTCGCGCACCGCCTTGCGTTCCGCTGCCTGCTTCTTCTTCGCCTCCTTACCCATGGATTCCTTCGCGGCGCGTTCCTTCTCCACCGCCTTTATGATTTCGGAGAAATCGAAATCCTTCGCAGCCGCATTTTCGCCAAGGCCGAGCGCCTTGCAGAAATCCACGAAGAAGTTGCTTTCGAACACCGGGTCCTGCACGTACTCGGTGCCGAGCTTCTTCACCCAGGCCACGGCCATCTCCTCTTGCCCGGCAGTCAGCTCCAGCTCCTTGCCGCGGAACCTTATCCGGTAGCCCTTCGGCTGGTATTCCGTGACCATGACGCCGTTGTGTGCGAGGCTCTTCATGCCGACCACTTGCGCGTTCGCTTATTTCAAAGATTTGTCCGCCAACCTTATTTAGTTTTTGGCTGACGCCGTTAAAAAGCCGCAAAGAATAAATGTCGGAAACAAAGAAACTCGAAAAGTTTCCTATCAAATATCACGCGTTAACCCAAGCACGCAGCGACTGCCGCGCCAGGACCCCTTAGAATCCTCGCTTTTTCTGCCAGCAGTCCCTGCAATAGACGGGCTTCCCCTCGGTCGGCTTGAAAGGCACTTCGCACTCCGCACCGCACTCGGTACAGACTGCCTTGCTCATTTCGCGTGGGCCGCGATCGAAACCGCGTCCGCCGCTTCCGCCGCTGAAGCCGCCTCGTCTTCCGCCGAAGCCGCCTTCGTTTTCGTACACTTATTTCACCTTTTTTATGTTTTCGGATTCCGCTATTTCGTTTCCGGCTTGAGTAATCGCCTGAACCGTTTTCGCATCATCAGTATCATTCGACCGCCGGACGCGGCACGAGGCCCCGACCGACGATTTTATGATATTTCAATTGGTTGGATTGGTTTAAATACACGTCGGTAGCCCGGTTCCGCAGAGCACTGCTAGACCGTCCGAGCCCGCCCGCGCGCCTGTTTAGCGCCTTCGCCTGCGTTTCGGCTTCCTGCCGCCGGCCCTCTTCCGCTTCCCTGCCTTCCGTCCGGCCTTCGGCCTCGCGAGAACTTTCAGCCAGAGCACCTTCACCACAGCCAGCAAGGCAGCCCAGAACAAGACATCGGCCAGCAGGTTCGGCCAGACGAGTTGCCTAGGCGCGCCCGGGTACACCACCTGCTTGACCCACGGCAACGGGCTGCCCCAGTAGGACACGCCCAACATGGGCACGGGCACGAAGCGCACGTCCGGGAACTCGCCTATCACGCCGGTGTTCGGCACGAGCGACGTGACAATGGTCAGCGCCAGCCCCGCCAGCACCAAGAAAGGCAGAACCCCTTTCGATCCCCGCATATATCCAATTTCGTTTAGGACGGTATTAAAATTTATACTGCCGGGGCGCCGCGGCCTTTCCGTTCACTTCACCTGCTGGAGCGTCTTCACTCCCATTATTTCGAAGTACTGTATCTCCGATCCCGCGACCAGGGTTCCCTTCATGCCATCCGGCACGTGCAGCTCGAACATCTCGAAAGTGGTCGTGTCCATCAGCTGGGCCGTGTCGCCTGTAACGGCCAGCACCTGCGCGGTGTTCTTGTTCAGTATCGGCACGTCGACGCTGCCCCCGGACGGCTTGACTATGCTGCGGCGCTTGCCGTCAAGCAGCCCGACCGCGTCCACGCGGACCTTGGCGTGGCCGTGCTTGCCGCTGGAGCTCGACTGCACCTTCTCGACCTTGCACGGGATGTCGTCTATCAGTATCATCCCGCCAGGCTTCAGCCGAGTTATGCTCGCAGTCGTCTTCACTCAGCCACCTCGCACATCCCGCAAAAAACGTCCCGATTCCCAGCCATGTTCGACCCTGCTCGATTCTATTTCTATCTCCTTTCAAATTTAACTGCTTAATCCCGCCGCCGGCCTGGGCGCCTGCCTATTTCCTGCCCGTCCTGACCCCGCGCGTGGCGAGCGCTACGTCCTCGCGCTTCACGGTCGAGCGCTTTGCGTGCCTGCACGCCGCTATCGCGTCAGACGCTATGCGGCCGGCCATGTCGAGCATCACGTTCCGCATCTCGTCCACTGCCGAGGCCGCGACGCGCTCCGCGCCAGCCTTGCGCATCACCCGCTCGAGCGGGCTGCCGGGGAATTCCTTCACCATGTTTACCTGATTTCTATTGCACGCGGCGTATATTATTGTTTTTGCTGCCGAAGAATCAGTCACGCCCGGCCCTACTTCACCACGCGGGCCTTCTCCGCGAAGCTGTTGGAGGCATCGCGTTCGAGATTGCGATACGTTTCGCATATTGTATATGATTCCTGGTTCATCTCGACCGTCCCGTCGGGAAGCCTAGTGTAAACCGGCGCGTACAGAAGGTTCGGCATCGCGCAGCCCTCCTCGGACATCTTGCAGATGGTGTCGTATTTCGGGCACACTGGCCTCGTCTCATCCCTGGAATTTCCGTCCATAATACCACTTCAAATTGTTACTATTGCGTAGTGACTACTATATAAAGACTGCTGCTCTTGGAAAGCCGTCGAAAGGGCCGGCGGCGTTTTGTCGGTCATCCAACGAAACGAGGGCAATCGAAAGCTTTAAATAGTTTTCGGTTCATAAATAAATAAGTTTCATTTTAGATTTCACTAAAAAGTGATAAAACATGGCGAAGGCGAAGCGCGCGTCGAAGGCCAAGCCGACAAGGCGTCAGGGTCCCGTATGCCCCGAGTGCGGAGGTTCCGGCCTGATCGAGGACAAAGTGCGCGGGGAGCGCTACTGCAGCAAGTGCGGCTACGTCACGAAGGAGGAGATCGTCGACACGGGTCAGGAGTGGCGTGCGTTCGACGGCGAACAGATGAGCCGCCGCGCCCGTGGCGGAGCGCCGCTGACTTTCACGAAGCACGACAAGGGCCTGACCACGGAGATAGGCAAGGGCCTCGGCGAGCTGTACAAAGTCCCAGCGAAGAAGCGGGCGCAGTACTACCGCCTGACCAAGTGGCACAAGCGCCTGATCAAGAGCAAGGACCGCAACCTTTCTTTCGCGCTGAGCGAGCTGCAGCGCATCATATCGTTTTTGAGTTTGCCGCGGCCGATACACGAGCGCATCGCGCGCTACTACGAGCAGGCCGTTAACAAGGGACTCGTCCGTGGCAGGAGCATCGAGTCCGTCGTTGCGGCCATCACTTACGCGGTCAGCCGCGAGTTCGGCTCCCCGAGGACGCTGGACGAGATATCCGAAGCGAGCGGGGTCGAGAAGCGCGAGATAGGCCGCACGTACCGCTACGTGGCGCGCGAGCTGAACATACGCATACTGCCCGCGGATCCGGTGACGTACGTGCCGAGGTTCTGCTCGATGTTCGGCCTGAGCGACAATGTGCAGGCCAAGGCGATCGATATTCTGAAGAAGGCTAAAAAGTTCGACATAACGTCCGGCAAGGGCCCGACCGGCGTCGCGGCCGCTGCCATCTACGTGGCGTGCGTGCTGGCCGGCGAGAAGCGGACGCAGCGCGAGGTCGCGGACGTCGTGGGCGTGACCGAGGTCACGATACGCAACCGCTACAAGGAACTAATAGAGAAGCTCGGCATCGAGGACGAGGTCGAGAAGAAGGCGAAGGAAGAGTAA
>JBDRGB010000031.1:0-2618 GCA_043818155.1 Candidatus Aenigmatarchaeota archaeon
AGAATCGGATTCTTCCTACTGCACGAACTTCGTCAGCCCGGGCTTCAGGGTGTCGGTGTCTATCATGAGTATCTTCCCGGCGTTCACCTGTATGGACGCGTTGAACACGGGCACGCTGTCCACCCATGCGTGCTTGGAGCCGGCGTGCGAGTGGCCGTGCACCACTAGGTCCGGCTTCTGGCGTATTAGCACGTTCTCGTAGACGTTCCAGCCCATGCTGCCGTAGAAGCTCGGGTTCTCGCCCTCGAGCGTCCTGTACGTGGGCGCATAGTGCATCAGCAGCACACGGTAGTCGGCGCGCATGGTGATCAGATGCCTTTCCACTAGCGCGACGCGGTTGGAATATATGCGCTCTATGCCCGGCACGTTCGAGCGCTGCCACGGTGTCGGCGTTTCGAGGCTGCCCGTGGTGCCCACCACCCCCACGGCCGTGTCGCGGACCGCGCCGGGCAGCCGCACGTTCACGTTCGCGCTCTGGTCGTCGAGGAAGTGTACGTTCTTGAAGCGCGCCTTCAGCGCCTCGCGTATCTCCTGGTACTCGTTGTTGCCGAAGCAGGCCACGATGGGGCATGCTATCTTGCCGAACATGGCGTTGTAGACGCGCTCGTACTCGTCCGCGCCGCCGCGGTTGACCATGTCGCCCGCTATCAGGAACAGCTGCGGCCTGCGCTCAAGCGCGTCGAGCCCGTCGAGCGCGCGCAGGAACTCGGGGAAGTATCGAGGAGAGTGCACGTCGGACGTCGCGGCGATAATCATAAATTAGATATGCCTGTGCTCGGCTAAATCTTTCGCTTGGCGCGCGGCCGCCTTGTGGCATTTCGCTCGTCGAATTCCCTGATTTTGGCGTCGCACCTGGCTATGTATTCGTCGGCCAGCTGTACGTACCGCATGCGGACGCTCTTGTTTTCGAGCGCATCCCCATATTCCCTCATCGTCTTGAATTCGCGGAGCGCCCTCCTGACCATGCCGTCGCTGTAATATCCGACCGCCCGTTCTTTGATGGATTCAACAAACTGTATGTCGTACTGTTCGATGGCGAGGGCGAAAGGCAGCGGTTCATCGGCGCCTGATTCGAATACCGTGTACATTGTGGACCGATCGGGATTCGAACCCGAAGCCTCCTGCTTGCGGAGCAGGCGATCTACCGTTGATCTATCGGCCCGCGTCTGCCACTAGTTTCAGCTAATACTTGAGTGAAGCTTAATTAATAAATAGCTTCCGTATGTTTAGTATATACGGCGGAAACCCGGACCCGTAGCTTAGCTTGGTTGGAGCAACTGACTGATAATCAGTAGGCCGTGAGTTCAAATCTCACCGGGTCCACTCACGACAACGCTTAAGCCCGGCGCACCGAATAATCTATTATGAGGAGTGCCGCGATTCTCGTTCTCGCTACGACGCTGACGGTCTTCCTTTCAGGATGCACTTCCGGCGGGCCTGGTCAAGGAGGCCCGCAGTGCCAGACACAACCGGGCGAATGGGTTCCGGCGCAGGGAGAATGCCCCGGCAGCGACGCGGAGACGCAGCAGAAATGCAACGCGTTCTGCGACAGCCATCCGGACTGCTGCGGCGAGCGCAGCGCATACGGCGGCCGGACGGTTCTGCCGCTACCTTCGGACGCGGAAGTGGCTGAGCTGGCGCGCAGCTACCCGACGACGATCAAAGCCATCGACGAAGGCCCGATGATATACTCGCAGGGCGGCCCTGCTTCGGTGCTGAACGACTCGACTCTCGCGCGCATGAAGGACACGGGATTCAACACCGTGCAGATAATGCTGATAGGCAAGAAGGCCGCGAACGGCACGATCGTGTTCAACGAGGAGAACAACGCAGTGTTGCTCAACGACATCGTGGCCATCAAGAAGGCGGGCATGGCGGTATGGGTGGTGCTGGACATGGCCGGCTATGCGAACGCATCGTCGAACCCCTACGCGAGCTACACGGAGTTCAAACCTGGGTTCCTGAACCTCGTCAGCCTGTCGGCGCCGCTGATGGAGGAATACAAGGTCGAGTACTTCACCCCGTGCAACGAGCCGGACAAGTACTTCAAGGAGCAGACGCAGTGGGGCACGTCCGGCCAGATAAACAGCTATCTGGAGGAATTCTTCATGGTTATGAACGCAGAGGCAAGGCAGGGCTTCAGCGGCAAACTCATCAGCAAGATAACGCAGATAAGCAAGCATGATTCGAAGGTGGTTAACGCGTCGCTTGTGGGCGTCGACATCGGCGGCGTGGACGTCGGTCCGAACCTGGAAGGTGCGCTGCCCGTCGACCGCTACGAACAAGAGTTCGGGGACTACCAGCTCTATGCAACGGCCGCCGCAGCCAATGGCGTGCCGTGGATGAACGCGGAGTACTGGCAGGGCGACTTCTTCACGGACTATCCGTCGCACGTCCGTGACAACCAGCTCGCGTACGCGAACGTGTCGTTCAACGCCTACCTAGCCGTCGAGCCTGCAGGCGTGGGCTACACCTGGAACGACTTCTCTACGTTCTCGCTGCAGCCGAAGGGCGAAGCGACGAGGCTCGCGATAAAAACCTTCTTCGAGAAGATATGACCTGCAAAACTAGCTTTAGTTGTGTTCTTTGGAACGAATGTAATTTTCTATTTTTTTCTG
>JBDRGB010000032.1:0-2972 GCA_043818155.1 Candidatus Aenigmatarchaeota archaeon
CCGGGCATAGAGCGCATATATTCCAACCGCGTCGCGCTAGTGGAAAGGCATCTGATTACCATGCGCGCCGACTACCGGGTGCTGTTGATGCACTACGCGCCCACGTACAGGACGCTCGAGGGAGAGAACCCGAGCTTCTACGGCAGCATGGGCTGGAATGTTTATGAGAACGTGCTAATACGGCAAAAGCCGGACCTCGTGGTGCACGGCCACTCGCACGCCGGCTCGAGGCACGCCTGGGTGGACAGCGTGCCAGTGTTCAACGCGTCCATACAGGTGAACGCCGGGAAGATACTCATGATAGACACCGACACCCTGAAGCCCGGGCTGACGAAGTTCGTGCAGTAGGAAGAATCCGATTCTAGCAGGTCACGGTGCCTTTCTCGATGTTGCCTATGCTAACACCACGAACCTCGATGTTGAATGTTCCAACTGTTGGCGTCGTGTACATGCATGTTGTCTCCGCGCCTATGCTCACGAGTATCGGCGAGCATACGAACGGTTTTTCGGCTCCGTCGAGTAGGAACTTGAGTAGCATAATGGGGTTCGGCCCACCATTCGGATCAGGCGCAAAACTCTTCGAGCCGGAGTTGACGAGCACGGCGTTTATCGTGCTGCCGCTGCATGTAAGCTGCTTGAGATAGACGCAGTAGTTGCCGGCGCACGGCGGAAGCGTCGTGGTGGTCGTGGTCGTAGCCGGAAGCGTGGTCGTTGTGGCAATCGTGGTCGTGGTCGGACACATCGTCACGTTTTCAACAGTGGTGACGCCGTCAGCGCAGACGTACGTGACCTTCGGCTTGCCTGCGAGCAGCCCGGTCAGGCCGGATATGTCGGGCAGGTTGAAGTTGCCCGTGAAGTACAAAGCGCTGATTGCAATCACAACCAGCACCCCTACAATGGCAATCGCGTTGCGGCGGTTGGAGAACAGCGCCTTCGCGCCGGCCGACAGCCTGTCGCTCACAGCCTTACCTGCGGCACCGATCCTTATGCGGCTCCTCCTCGGCACGCGCACTATCTTGAACCCTCGCGGGACGTCCACCGTATCGGCCGACGCAGCTGACTTTGGCCTTCCCAGGTCGTGTTCCAGCCTTTCCAGCCGCTCGAGCCTTGCGAGCAGCTTGTCCTCCTCAGCGCCCTTCAGCCTCAGCGCCCGCCTGATAGAATCCTTCCTAGAAACATGTTCAGTGGGCCGCTCCGCCCTGGCAGCGGCCGCTTCCTTCTCGCTGGCGGCCTTCCTCATCATGGACTCCATGCGCTTCAGCCGCTTCTCGATGTCCTCACGCTTCTCGGCGTCCTTCTTCTTGGACTGCGCCGCTCGGATTATCTTGTCCCAGTCGACTTCGGCCATCAAACCGCCAGATAACAAACCTCGATATATACCTATTTGGATAGAATAGGATAAAAATGTATTTTGGCCGCACTAAACCCTCGTCAGCTCCTTTTCAGCACCAACACCGGAGTCGGAGCCGTTTTTATAGAATTTATCCCATTCCGTGGTGTAGCCCTCGAACTTATCTCTCTGACGGGTACTGTAAAACCTCAGCACCTTCTTTCTCCTGCCATATTCGTCTATCTTAAATTCGCGCAGTACTCTTCTGACAGTCCTCCACGCAGTCGGCCGGTCACCCGGGTCATAACCATCCGAACGGAGCCTGTCCACGATGTCCACTATGCCCATGGAAAAGAGGCCGCCGATAAATTTTTCACGCTCTTCGTTGACGTATTCTTTTACGAGCGTCACTAATTCTTCGCTCGGCTTGGTCATATTGGAAAGATTAACAGTAAACTATTTCACCGTTTCTGTTATGTGAAAAATCAGCACTTATAACGGTTATGGCCTTGCCCCGTGCTTCTGTGATCACTGCTTGCGCACGCGCGGTCATCGCTCCGCAGAGGCGGTAAAAGAGCAAGGCTTGAATGAAAATTGGTGTCCGCAGCTTAAATTCCTATTTGGACAGTTTACGGCAGCGACCGGCTATTTCGCGACTGCCTTGATCTTTATGCTCTCGAGCGCTATGCCGTCGTACTGGAGCTTGCTTATCCTCCTGTCCTCGCCGAGTATCCTCACTTCGAAGCCGGCCGCTTCCAACATGCTCAGATAGTCGTCCTTCATCAACGCTCCGGCCACGCAACCGGCCAGCAACCCCTTGTCGCTCCTCTGTTCGGGCGTGAGCTCAGCCAGCAGTACTATGTCCGAGAGCACCATCCAGCCGCCTTTCTTCAGCACCCGGTGCGCCTCCTCGAACACCTTCGACTTGTCTGGGGCGAGGTTGACCACGCAGTTGCTTATTATCACATCCACCGATGCGTCCTCCACAGGCAGACGTTCGATGTCGCCGAGCCTGAACTCGACGTTCGCATAGCCGTATTCCTTCGCCAGCGCCCCAGCCTTCTCGACCATCTTCTCGGTCATGTCCACGCCTATGACCCTGCCGGACGGGCCGACTTTCTTCGACGCGAGAAAGCAGTCGAACCCCGCGCCGCTCCCGAGATCCAGCACGACATCGCCTTCCTTCAACCCCGCAAGCGCAATCGGGTTCCCGCAGCCGAGCCCGAGGTTGGCTTCCGGCACTGCGCGCATCTCGCCTTCGGAATATCCAATCGCCTTCGATATCGCCTCTCTGTCCACCTGTCCGCCGCAGCCGCAGTTGCTGCCGCAGCAACCCGCGCTGCCGGACGATTCCGCTATCCCACCGTACGCTTCCTTTATCGTCTTCTTCACCTCGGAGCTCTTCATGCGACCTACCACATAAATGCTTGAATAGGAGTTCGCGCCATAGCTTAAGTCAGTTGCTTTCGGTTGGTTTCATTCCAGCCTCTTTATCAGGTGACACCCGAACTCCGTCTTCACCGGCGCCTGCGTCGTCTGCCCCTTCTCAAGGGCGAACGCAGCGCGCTCGAACTCGCGGACCATCATGCCGCGGCCGAACACGCCAAGGTCGCCTCCGCGCTTGCCCGACGGGCACTCCGAC
>JBDRGB010000033.1:0-7444 GCA_043818155.1 Candidatus Aenigmatarchaeota archaeon
AAAAAGCGGCCGCCCGGCGGCATTCAGAAACAGTTCAGCCATCCTGCCGGTTTTTGTAATATTCGTCGAGCCCTTTGCCGACGCCCAGGCTCTCTATGGTCTTGCTGAACCTTCCGCTCGCCTTGTAGAGCGCGACGGGCATGTTGCCAACGAGTCCGGCGTACTTCTCGGCCAGCCCCTCGTCGGCGAGCTTATCCATGTGGTAGCGCGTCTTCTCTGGCGTCTCGGCCATGATCTTTGACATGCGCCTCACGCTGATGCCCGCATCCTTCACGCCATCGAGCCCGTGCTCGCAGAGGTACCCGTTGGAGTACAGCACCAGCGCGATCTTGCGCCGGAACGGCACGCCCAGCAGTTCGAAGAACGGCTTCCAGAATTCAGCTTGCGTAGACATGTTATCGCCCGTTGCACCGTTGCAGTTATAACAGACAATTTCTCGGAAAAGGATAAAAAGGCGTCATCCCGCGCGCATCCCAGGCACGTCCCTGTCCTTCGACGTCTGTCATTCCGTCGGCATAATACAGAGCGGCACGACCCTGCCATAAGAAGGTTCGACCAGGAGGAGCTCGGCGCGATTTCGCCTGTCCACCAGCTTGTACCTGTTCGTGTACTGGCCCGGGGACCATTTGACAACTTCGCACCCGCCAGTCTCGATTAATCCCGCCCAATAATCGGCTTTTCTAAAGTAATCGCCCAGGCTTAGAATCCTTTCTACGCCGGTGGTGTCATCAACGTCGTGCCTGAAAACAGGCAAGCCTTGATATTTCTTAGGATCTTTGCTTTCCAGCTCAGAAAGCTTGTCGAGCGCGGAGAGTATCCTTGCCACCTCGGCTTCGTCAGGTTTCGTCTGCTCCGTGCCCACGATTAAACCTAATCTCTCTAAACTTAAAGGCTTTCGGAAGGATTCAGCCGGCATGTATCTCCAGCACGTCCCTGTCCTTCAGCAGGTATTCGAGCCCGACCTTCTTCCCGGAGAAGCGCGTGTCGTCGAATACGCGCGCGAGACAAGGAAGAGTTACTGGAGCGGGTGTTCACGCCTCCGATTTCAAGCGGCGGCGCTGCAAACCTTTTCTTCTACGATACCCGGGCAGTGGGTGAATACGGAGACGCTTGACACCCTATTCTCAACACCTTCGATTTTGAAAGCCTTTAACGTCTCGGTATTCAATGCCCCGTCGAGGCTCATGGGGTTTGATGTCGAACCGTCTTGGAAAGTCAGAAACGCTCTCAGCGAATTGAGTTCAATTCCCCCAGTGTTTTGTAAAACGAGATTCAGGGTTTTTCCAGACTCGGAATAGGCGCAGGAATATATGAGAAATTTTGCGGACGTACAATCTCCCTCGCCCGCAGGCTCTATGTTTTCCAAACCCTTTTCCACGTATTCCGTAACCAACATAGAGGGCAAAACGTACTGGAACAAGACAAACGCGATTACTACAACGGCTAGCACAGCTACTATAATGATTCTATTAGAAACGCCTTTCCTCGTAGTTGTAATTCGAGATACCATGTATTAAGATATTGTGTATATAAAATAATTAAAGCGCTTCATCCCGCGTGTATCTCCAGCACGTCCCTGTCCTTCAGCAGGTATTCGAGCCCGACCTTCTTCCCGGAGAAGCGCGTGTCGTCGAATACGCGCGCGAACCTGAAGCCGCGCAGCATTGTCTTGTGGACCTGCCGCACCGCCTGATCCACTGTCGAGCCCGCGGCCAGCGTGAGCGGCCTGGTCGCTGCCTTCCCGTTCGGCGATTTCGTGTAGATGCGTATCAGGTGCAAGCGTTTCCAAATCTCCTCTTTCATATTCTGCAATCCGTCGCCGGTCTTCGCCGAGACCGCGATGCCGTATCTTGGAGTCTGTTCGTCGGACTTGTTCTCGACGATAATCAGGGCCTTCTCCTGCAGCCCGTGGCGCTCGAGCAGCGACGTGAGCTCGTTCAGCTGGCCGTCCAACTCCTTCGTCGCGTCCAGGAGCAGCATAATCAAATCGCACGTGCGCACGATGCTCATCGACTCCGCGTCGAACGTGGCCGGAATCTCGACGAGCTGTATCTTCACGCCTTCGTAATCCATCATGCCGACAGCAGGCGTCTTCGTGGTGTACGGGTACTCGCCGACCTTGACGGCCGCGTTCGTCAGGGTTTTCAAAAGTAAACTTTTTCCAGAGTTAGTCAACCCAACGACACAGACCTGCGCGGCGCCCTCCTTCCTGATGGAGAACTTCGGCCGCTTCGACGCCGCGGCCTTCGCTTTCGCCGCGTCCTTCCTCAGCGCCGACAGCTTCTTCTTCAGCTGCGCGAGCAGCGTGTGCGCGCCCTTGTGCTTCGGCGCGAGCTTTATCATCTTCTCGAGCGCCGCAATCTTCTCGTCCGTCGTCTTCGCGTCGCGGTAATCCGACTCGGCTATGAAGTACTCCACGCCCGCGTTTATCGGCATGCTTACCTGTAAAAGGAATCGCGTTTCAATTTTAAGAGTTCGGCGTGTTCAGTCCGCCAGCGACATGTTGTGGTACGACGCGACAGAGAACAGCGCGAACAGCATCGCGGCCGCGAAGAACATCGTGGGGAAGCCGAGCGAGGCTATGACGAATCCCGACAGCGCCTGCGTGATCGCCATCCCGACGTGCACGCCGGTCATCAGCATGCCTATGTCGCGGCCCAGCGAGCGGCGGTCGGACACTATCACGAATATGCTCTCGTAGCCCGCGTCGGCTATGCCCGCTATCATTCCTGCAGCAACGACCACGAGCGGCAGCACCGAGACCGGCGCGAGGCCGAGCAGCGCGATCGCCGCGGAGAACAGCAGCCCTCCCACGAGCACCTTGCGCCTGACGCCCCACACCGAGCTGAACACGTATATGGACAGCCCGTTGAAGAGCACGCGCACGCCGAGCAGAAGGCCTATGTACTGCACGGGCACGCCCATCGTAGCCAGGAAGAACGGCATTATGTAGCCGGTTATGAAGCCCCACGAAAGCCCGAGCAGGAAGAATATGGTCAGGAAGTTCTTGAACCTGCGTCCCTTGTGCCGTATGTCGAGCGAGCGTCGTATGGCGCCAAAGTCCACCTTCTGCTTCACCCTGTCCTTCAGCATGGCCACGTTCGGCAGCACGAGCAGCGAGACAGCAACGAGCATGAGCAGCGTGTTGCCGAACGCGAGCGCCGCGGCTATGAACCCCGCGAATATCATACCGAGCGACTCGAACACGCTGTTGAAACTGCGCAGCCTTGTCAGCACGCGCTCCCTCTCCTTCGCGTCGTCGGTGTGGTCCATGAAGTACGGCCGGTTCACGGACCAGAGCGACGCGTCCCGCACTCCCTCGAGCAGCTTGCCCGCGAGGAACGCGGCCGCGCCGTACGCGAAGTAGTACGCTCCGAGGAACGCGACGTTGGCAACGGCGTTCAGCCAGTAGAACAGCTTGCGGCCGGCGTAGTCGGATATGCATCCGAACGCGAGCCGCGCGGACTGCGCCACCAGCGGCAGCGCCGCGAATATCAGTCCCATCGACTGCACGTCTATGCCGCGCTCCAGCATCAGCAACGGCACCACTATGTAGACCGTGCCCATCACGAACGCGTTCACGGCCTGTATCGCGTACGCGCTCCTGAACCCGTTGAGCTTCGTGCTGCGCTCGTACTTGTACTCCAAAAACCCCACCAAAAACTGCCGTATTGAAATTATTGGACGGCTTGCTTATTATGTTTTCGCGCCCATACGTCAATCATGGAAGAAGGCGCGGGAAAAGAGCCGAAGCTGCCCGGATGGAGGTTCGAGTCCATCATGGACATGCTGCGCGTTCTCTACGACTGCGGGGAGACCAAGGTCGGCGACTACTACGCTGTCGGATTCATGTTCGCTAGCGACCTGATGCGCGCCGTGTACTGTGACATGTCGCCCGTGTACTCGGACGAGTTCGGCGACGACATCCTGTACAGCGGCCTCCTGCACCGCGACCTGAAACACCTTGTGGAAGTGGGCGTGCTGAGGGCGACGAAGGTCGTGGAGGACTGCGGGCCTTACGGCATGAAGGAGGTGGACGGCTACGATATCACGGCCGAAGGCCTCGTCCACGGGTACAGGCTCCTCGGACAGCTTTCTGCCCATCAGCCGGAAAACGTGCCGGCCATGTAATCATTGCACCGTTCGGCCGCGAGGCTTGCGCTTCGCGCGCCGCACGACCTTCCTCTTCCTCGGCTTCGCGGTTTCCTTCGTTTCCTTCTCGGCTTCGGCCGGCTTCGGCCGCACGCGCCTCTTCAGGAACCCGAGTATGGAATCTCCTTTGTCCTCGGACGCAGGCACCGCCGGCTGCCTGACCCTCGATTCGAGCTCGCGCTGCTCGCTGCGCCAGTCCATGCTCGTGCGCTCCGCGCCTCCGCCCGGCACCTGCGCGGCCGGCATCACAGCAGCGGCGCCCATCCCGCGCATGCGCGCTATCTTGTTGTTGACTATCCTGTAGAACGTGTCCGGGTCGCGTATGCCGCGCATGCGTATTTCAGTGTCGAAGCCTATGACGTCCACGTCGCCGAACCCGAGCAGCCGGCCGAGCACGCCCTTGTAGACGCTGACGTTCGAAACGCTCTGGTACGGTATTATCACCCGCCGCTTGCGCAGTATTCCCTCCGTCTTCACCACGTCCGTGTTCGTTATCACGTACTGCCTCATCACTCGTTCGATGTCCGCCTCGGCGAACAGGAACGCGGACGCGGCCAGCAGCATCGCGAACACGGCCGAGTTCGCGGTCTGCGCGAGCGTCTCCGGCCGCAGCGTGAACGCCAGGCCGAACCTCGAGCCCGCCATGAAAAGGAAGACCAGAACCAGCAGCGCGAGGCCGTACGTGTACAAGTACGAGAGCCTGGACGTGCGCAAGGTTATGCCGCGGTCGCCGATCCGAACGGGCCGGCTCCGCGCTCCCCCAGGATTCGGCTCGTCACGCCCCGCCTCGGGCCGCAGCACGCCCGACCCGCCAACTATCGCATAGTCCACGTCCTCGGGCATGGAATCCTCGGAATCGTCCGATTCCCCGGATTCCTCGTATTCCTCAGGCGCGGCCATGTACTATATTTCGGCGCGTTAAAATAAAAACGAGAAATCGAAAGCAAAAAACTCCAAGCACGCGACCGGCGCCTACGCTTCGGGTTCCTCTGCGGATACTGCCGGTTCCTCATCGGCCTCGAGCTCCTCGGCCGCCTCCTCCGCCTCCGCGGCCTCGGAGACTTCCTCCTCGATGGCCTCTCCGTCGGCCTCGACAGCCGCTTCCGCTTCAGCCGGCGCGGCAACCGCGTCACCGCCAGCTCCGACCTTCTCCGCTGTCGCGAACCTGGACATCACGTCCTTTATGCGTATGCGTATCTTCTCGCCCTTCTTCGCGCCCGCCACGAACACCACGAAGTTCTTCACGCGCGCTATGCCGTCGCCCTTGGTGCCGACCTCCTCGATCTCGACGTCGAGCTCGTCGCCGGCCTTAATCGGCTTCGGAAGCTCGCGCTCGTAGCCGCCGCTGTATCCCCCGCGGCCGTATCCTCCTCGGCCGTAACTCCTGTCTCCGTATCCCATTAACATTACCTCCGTCATCCTTTTCGCAGAAACAGACTTCTCCGTTTCGGACTGATGTATTTTCGGCTTCCAGACTTAAATGCTTTAAGCGGGAACGCCGGAAGAAACTGCCGAGGCTTGCGCCATAAGACCGCAAAGACGGGAATTTGGACTCGGTTACAGACGGCTTCGGATTTTGCCTATCGAAGCTAGCCTTTCAGCAACCCGACGAACCATCAATAGCAGCCAGAGTCGCTTAACGGGACAAGGCGTCCAACGGGAAGATATAGTCCAATTCCCGTATGCGTTCTCGATATCCCGCCAGAGGCACCTGGGCTTACGCCCTTTCCAGAGCAACCGAACTGTCCTTCCCGCCTTTGCGCAGTTCGCCTACCTTTATCTATACATAATTGCACGTTCTGGTAAATAACCTTTCCTTTTTTTGCATGGGTTGCGTCCGGCGTTGGATCCGGGCCGCGTTCCTGCATACATGGTTTAAATCCTTTTTCACATTTAATCTATTCATGGGCAGCAGGAACAGGAGGATGGCGTACGTCGGCCAGCCAAGGAATCGCGCAACGCCCGCCTCCTCAGCAGCCGACGGCCCCGTGCCCGGCCACGGAGCGGCCGCGGTCCTCGGATGTCTGGTGCGGGAGGCCGGCCGCGGCGCCAAACCGGTGTTCGACGTCGCGGTCGAGCTGAACCTCGCTGAGCAGGATGCGCGCAAGGCTGTCTACGAACTCCATAAAGAAGAGCGATGCGTCTGCATCGGAGACCTCGCGTACGTCACGGACGCCGGGAAGAAATTCTACGACAGCAGCATCTGAACCGCTGTTCAACCAAGGATGTAGCCGGCTATCTGGGGGGAGCTCCCGTCCGGGTCTATCGTCCTGCCGCTCACAGAAACGCGAAGCTTCTCGCCGTTATAATCCAGAAAGCCCAGCTCGTATCTCAGGCCGTTCTCGGCGAACTTCGCATAGATGTCAAGCCTCTTCAGCAGCGTCTGCATGCCGTGCATGTGCATTGTGCTGTCGCGTATCCTTTCCAGCCCGCCGAAACCGGTCGACAGCCTGTCGAAGTCCTCTTCGCTCGTGCGGAAATATATCCTGTATCCCGCATTATGCTTGCCGTTGTCCATCCTCGAGCATCTGAACACCGCCCTACCCGCGGCGTACGTCACGTCGTCGTACACTCCGGGCAGCGAGAAAAGCCTCTTCTCGCACTCCGCGCACGTCTTGCCGATCATGCCGACTACGTCGTCTATGCTCCTAAGCGTCTGCCTCCTGGATACCATTCTTATACTCTCCACCGCAAACGTTTTAAACCTTCTCGAAAATGCTGGAACTCGGCAGCGGAAGCGTGTGGAGGACCGGGAACGCATGGGCAGGAAGGCCGAGCCTATTAAAATCTAATTTTCCAAACAGTTTTTATGGAGGTCCAAGCATACGCGCTCGCCCAGGCGAAGAGGATGCTCGGGGATTCCGGCCTGGCCGAGATGATAATCGTATCCGAAGGCGGGTTCGAGATGCCGTACAAGAGCCTGGATATGAGCGCTATCGCGTCCAACACGTCGCACGCCCAGCCCCATAGCAGCAAGCCAGTCGACAACCCGAGGTTTTACAGGTTCCTAGCCGACGCGCTGGAAACGGTCATACTTGTCGGCGGCGGCGGGTACGACTACAAGGTCAGGTTCAAGCCGAGGAGGTTCACGATGGACGAGAGGGCGGTCGAGAAGTTCTCCAGGGGATGGGCCTCGCTCTCCGGACGATGACGCCGAGGATGGGATTTGAACCCATAAGGGCTTGCGCCCGCTGGTTTTCGAGACCAGTGCACTACCGGATTATGCGACCTCGGCTCATCTTTTGCGCGAGACGCGCTTCTGCGCGGACTTCTGCTTCGGCGCGGGCATGTA
>JBDRGB010000034.1:0-8624 GCA_043818155.1 Candidatus Aenigmatarchaeota archaeon
CAGTATCCGGCTGACATAGAGCAGGCCGTGCGCGACGGCGCGGCATCGTTCCACGGCAGCGTGGAGCGCTGGAAGCAGCCCATGCAGCTCGAACCCGGCCTCACGCGCCAGCAGCTCGATGCGCTGCGGAGCGGCTGGGACGTGATGATAGACATAGACGTGAAGGATTTTGAAATTGCGAAGCTCTTTGTCAAGCAGTTCGCGGCCGCGCTGAAGGATCACGGACTGTCCAGCTTCGGGCTGAAGTACACCGGCGGCAAGAGCTTCCACATGGCCGTGCCGTTCGAGGCTCTGCCCGAGAGCATGGACATGAAGCCGATAGCGCTGCAGTACCCAGAAGCTCTGCAGAAGATACTCGAATACCTGAAATGGTACACGATTGAGCCGCTGCGCGACGCGCTGCTAGCGTTCGCGTCGCCCGCAGAGCTTGCGGAGAAGGTAGGCAAGACCGCCGCTGACATTCTGAACAGCGACGGCAGCGACATCGAGCCGTTCAAGATAGCGAGCATGGACATATTCAGCTCTCGGCACATGTTCCGCCTGCCATACAGCCTGCACGAGAAATCGCTGCTCGTGAGCCTGCCGATAAATATCGAACAACTGGATGCGTTCAAGAAGGAAGACGCTAATCCCGCGAGCGTGAAAATAGCCGAACCGTTCGTTGTGCGCGACGCGAAACGCAAAGAAGCTGAGGCGCTCGTGGTCGAGGCGTTCGACTGGGCGGCCACGCACATGAAGGAGAAGCCGGAAGCCGCGCTGATGCAAGCCAAGACGCAGCCGGAGAAGATGATGCGGTTCGCGGAGCCGCAGTTCCCGCCGTGCGTGCATGCCATATTCAAGGGCCTGGCTGACGGGAAGAAGCGCAGCGTGTTCATACTCATAAACTTCCTCCGCAACATGGGCTGGAAACCCGAGGAGACAGAGAAGCGGCTCGGGGAGTGGAACGAGCACAACTACCCGCCGATGCAGAGCAACTACATCCGCACGCAGCTGCGATGGCACCTGCAGCAGAACCGCACGCTGCTCCCGCCGAACTGCGACAACGAGAACTTCTACAGGAGCTTCGGCGTGTGCAAGCCGGACGCGGTGTGCACGGCGGGCGCGAAGGCGGCCGGACAGGTGACGATAAAGAACCCGGTGAACTATGCGTTCCGCAAGATGCGGCCAAAAACGGATGCGAAGAAACCGAGGGGCAGGCCGCGCGGACCCAAGTGGACGACGCCGGCTCAGGTAGTGCGGCCGTAGGCACCATGGAGTGCAAACCGGAACAGACGTTTTTAAAAGCATCAAGAAGAATAGATAATCAGCCAAAGCAACGAGCGGAAAATGAGTCGATTCCTTTTCCCGGACGATTCCTTTCATGGGTGTGATTCGTATGGAGGAATTGGCCGAGACCGATAGTTCAAGCGCTGTCTGCGAGCACTCTGCAACCCAAAAAACGGCACCGAGAAGGAGACATTCCAAAAATTGCAACCCCGAGGTGGCGAATTGCAGGGGCGACGACCCGAGCCGCGTTTGGAGCAAGAACAGGTATTCGATATGCGGGAAGAGGGGAAGTCCATGTCCGTGTTATTTGTACGCCGAGAACGTCCTGACACACGAAGAGATTACCGGCGTCGTGTTCAGGACGATGCTCGGTTACAGGGAAATGTGCGGGCTGTACGGGTTCGACAACAATAAATCTAGGGTATGGGATTATAACGAAAGGAAGAGAATGTTGAAGGATATTGGAGTCACGAAATGAGGCGCGTGCGTCGCTGCCAGCAACCTTTTTTATCCTTTACTCGTGTATAATTAACTGTGAGGCCGGATGCCTCCGATGGCGGTCCTTATGCCCGAACAAGCCGAAAAGGAGAACCCTAACGCGATATCGTTCGACCTGATTCGTAGGATACAGCGCGAGGAGCAGCGGGTGCCCAAGCTCACGAAGCTGCCAGAAGGATTTTATGACGCTGTAAGGATGTACCTCCAGCGCAAGCGCGACACGGACAGCCGAAAGACGGCGCTCGAGACCAAGCAGGTCGAACGCCTGTCCGAGGACATCTTCAACCGCCGCGAGCGGAAGATATTCAACCTGGCGCTCATAGCGGCGAGGACGCGCATACCGCCCGAGAACCTGACCGAGGAGGAGACGAACTTCTTCGATCAGATAGTCTACGTGGTGAAGGACAGGAGGCAGAAGCTGCTCGACACGATCGTGACGCGCGAACCGCCTGCTAGCGGTGCAGCGGAGAGCCTTGGCGTGGTCGTCTTCAAGGAGGAGGTGCCGGCGTTCGTTGGCGCGGACATGCGCAACTACGGTCCGTTCAAGAAGGGAGACATAGCGAAGTTGCCTGAGGAGAACAAGATAGTTCTTCTCCAACAGGAAATCGTCGAGGAGTTCACGGTAAACAAATAGCCGCGAGTTTTCTGGCCGTTTCGATTTTTAAAAGCATTTAAAAGCAAGAGAACCAATAAATTAAATTCAACGAGGTATGAGCGGATGAAGTATCCGAAGAAGATGCGCACTCATTGCCCCAAGTGCAGGAAGCACACGGAGCACACCGTCGACCAGTCCAAGCGCCGCACGCGCCGCAAGATGGCGCAGGGGCAGAGGCGGTTCCTGAGGAAGATGGAGGGCTACCACAGCTTCCCGAAGGAGAACCCGAAGGGTAGGGAGAAGCCGACCAAGAAGACGGACCTGCGCTTCAAGTGCAGCGTGTGCGGCCGCAAGCAGGTACGCGGCAGCGGCTTCAGATCGAAGAAGTTCGAGATAAAGAGCAAGTAGAGGCTTATGCGGGATGATTGCTATGGTGAGCACGAAGACGAAGATAAGGCTGCCCACGAGCAGGTTCCTCGAGGTAGAGTGCAGGAAGTGCGGAGAGAAGGCGGTGGTCTTCAACAAATGCGCGACCGTGGCCGTGTGCGGCAAGTGCGGGGACACGCTGGCCAATCCCACGGGCGGCTTCGCCAACATAACAGGCAAGGTCGTGAAAGAACTCGAATGAATTCGACGTTGCTGTGGGTATCTCGTTCTAAGGATTACGCGCGTCTGCCTTGCGGCCGCCGCGTTCAATAGTGCTCGAGCGACTTTATGACCGTGACGGCGCCCTTCGTCAGCATCACCGCGGCTATCACCTTGACCAGCCCGCCCGGCTGCGCGAACAGTATGCCGCCCGCCAGCAGGTCCACTGCGCCCAAGGTCATGAACAGAGCGTCCATGTTCTAAAGTTCGGCAACGCAGCTTAAATTGTTTTCAGGAATCGGTCAGAAAACCTTCTCCTCTATGCGCAGCAGCTCGTTTATCTTCGTCGCGCGCTCGCCGCTTATCCCCAGTTTGACGTAATCGCAACCAAGGCCGACCGCCAGATGGCTAATCAGCGTGTCCTCGGTCTCGCCGGAGCGGTGCGACATCACGGTCCGCATGCCAGCCCTCTTCGCCGCCGCGACAAATGCAAGAGTGTCCGTTATCGTGCCCACCTGGTTCGGCTTTACAATCACGGCGTTCGTCGCCTTGATGTCTATGCCCTGCTGGAGCCTGCTGGCGCCCGTGGCGTAAAGGTCGTCGCCTGCCACGAGTATGCCGCGGCCCGAAAGCCTGTGCGTCAGCGCGGCGTGGGAAACGAAATCCTCCTCCTCGAACGGGTCCTCCACGTACACGACCGGGAAGCGTTTCGTGAGCTCTTCCACGAAATCCAGCTGTTCCGTCCGTATCAGCTTCTCCTCCATGCGTATGTCGCCCGCGTCCGTTATGTGGAACACGCCCTGTGTGTACGAGTACTGCCGTCCGTTCCACAGGTTCGAAGCGGCCATGTCCACCCCGAGCTTCAGCAACCGGTTGCCCGCTATGCGCGCGAGTATTTTCAGTATCTGGCCTATGCCGAGCTTCGTAGTCCAGGCCGACTCTAGGTTGCGGCCGTACGTGAAGTCGTCGTCCGCCTCCCCGAGCGCATCGCCGATTTCGTGGTACGCCGCCGCGATGTTCGCAATCGAGCTCGGAAAGGAAGTCTGGCTGACAGGCATGAGCAGGAATTCCTGTATGTCTGACTGCCCCGCACCCGACCCGCCCTTCCAGCCTCCGACTACGTTGCAGATGGGCATAGGCATGGTTATCCTTGGACGCTGCTTCTGTTCGAGCGTTGCTTGCATTCTCCTGTTCGCATCATCCTTCGCCTTCTGCGCCGCCAGAGCGTACGTGTATTCGAAGACCTCCAACCCCTTTTCGAGCGCGAAAGCCTTCAGGAAAGCCGATGAGATTCCCAACGCGAGGTTGCCTCCGATGTCTCGGAAGTCGGAGCTCTTGTCTATCGTGTGCAGCGTGAGGTCCACGTCGTCGAGGCTGTAGAACTCTTCTGCCTTGAAGTGCCGTGAAATCAGATTGAACTTGCGTATCGCTTCGTCCGCAGGCAGCGCGACCGCCTCGTGTCTGCCGCGGCTCGTGCCCATGGGCACCGCCGCTCTAGCATCGCCCGCCTTCGTCTTCAGCTCAACCTCTATTGTAGGCCGCGAGTTGGTTGCGAGGATTTTTCGTATCTTCAGGCCTCGGACGAGCATGAAAACTACACCCAATTCTAATTTGGGGTTTCAGCAGGAAATAAATAGGGTTCATAACACGTGCTTCATCAGCTCGCGGCCCGTCATCTTGCCGAGCGACCCCTTTTTGACAGAGACTTCGTCGAATTTCTTAAAGGCGTCCTTGCGCTTGCCGTAGACCAGCACGGGCACCGGCCCGCGTTCGTGCTCGCCGCTCGTGCTGGACGTGATGTGGTCGCAGGTCAGAACAAACGTGCCGTTGAACTTCTTGAACTCTCCGAGTTTCGCGTCTATAGCCTCGATTATCTTCTGTTTGCGGCCCGCGTCGCGGTCGTGCGCGGCCTCGTCCGCGCCCTTGACGTGCGCGTAGACGAAGTCATACTCAGCGAGCGCCGAGTCGATGTTGTCGAAGATAAAATCCAATGCCTTTAGCTGGCCGGACAGTAGGTCCTGGCTTTCGAACTCGGGCACGTTTATGGAGCTGAACCCGGCAAGCATGCATGTCGCTTTCATCACCCCATTCTCCGCAATGCAAACGGCGTTCTTCAGGCCCCAACGCCTGGCGAAGTTCGGAAGCGCGGCTATCCTGTTCCCCGGCTGCCGCACGAGCAGGTAGTTGGCCGGTGGAAGTCCCTTGCCGATGCGCTCCAAGTTCTTCGGATGGAACTCCATGACGCCCCTGGCCTTGTCCACGAAATCCTGTACCAGCTGTGCCGAGCGGCCGGCCTCTGGCGAAAGCGCCTTCATCCTTCCTATCGGCATTCCTTCGGCCGTGTCGTTGCCTTCGATCATGTCCGAGAGCGGCTCCTTTATAATCAGCACAGCGCGGTGGCCGTAAGTACGCATGAACACGTGCTTCGCGGCTATGCGCACGTGCTCGTTGACGTAGCGTGCCAGCTCGTTCAGGCCGTAAGTGGCGCGGCCGGCCCGCCTGGCCACGACCCTTCCGTCCGCGGACGCCGAAGCGAAGTTGCAGCGCAGTGCAAGGTGCCCGTTTGTATACGGCATCCCAGCGCCAACTGCCTCGAGCGGTCCCCTTCCGAGCGGATAGCGCTCGGCCGTGTACCCAAGGAGGTTCACGTTTGCGTACTGGCTTACGCCCTTTCGGTCGATGGCTGCCCAGAGCGAGTCGCTTATCAAATCCAATTCGCCTGATGTCCCGTTAGCGGCCAGCCAGTCCATGTTCGGCTTGCGCGCTGACTGCAGGGGCGTCTTCCTGCCCGCCTTTACGGCATCCGCTAGACCGTCTATAACGAGAAATACTATCTTCCTGCGCGAGCGGCACGCGTGCTTCGGTTTGGCGGCCTTTCGAGCCTTGCGGCTAGGCGCTTTTTTGGGTTTTCTAGGGTTTCTGGCTGCCATTTATATTATATTTGGTTTTAGGAACAGAAATGCTTTTTGGAAAAAAGGGTGAAAAGAAGCTCAAATCCTCTTGTAGAGGCAGTATTCCGGGATATACGGCCTGCCCGCACTGCCTCTTGCATGCATGCCTGCCTCGTGAAGGAACCTGGCGTCCGTCACCGCCTCCAATCACGAAACCAGTTCAGCGACGCTAGAAGGCACATACTTGGGCATCACCGGAACGCTGTAAGGTATTTCTAAATCCTTCATGGGTTGTCCCTCCGTCTCAACGCCCCCAGTTCAGCTCGTCCAACGTCTTCTGCGCATAGTCCGCGAGCTTCCTCGACAGGTTCGTCTTTGCCAATATCAGCTTGCGCTTCACAGAAGGGTCGTTGCCCATCGTGCGCTCCACGCCCCACAGCGCGACGAACGAGCTCTGCAGCTCCATCCAGAAAAGGGCCTTGTTAAGGCACTCCTTCATGGCCGGCAATGTCTGCGCATCCAGCGCCAGCCTCTTCCAGCGCGAGTACTGCCCCGCGCACGTCGCGATCTGCTCGTGTATCGGCATAGTTCTGCGCCTGTTGTCACTCGTTAATGGTTACTATGTCTAGAAGGGGTATATAAATGTTACTGTTTGGTAGTAACAGTTTCGGTCCCTACGCGGCACGCTGGGATGGGGCGAGGACTAGATGTCGAATGTCATGTTGGAAGCCGTAGGCGCCACGGCGTCGAACCCCTTCCTGCGCAGCTCGTCGGCGAACGCGGGCGTGTCGTCGCCGTGCACGCAGAAAATCCTTCGCGGCCCGACCTTGTCGACGAAACCAAGCAGCTCCTTGCGGCCGCAGTGCGAGCTGAAGTCCATACGGCTGACCTGCATCCGCATTCGCAGGTTGAGCTTGTTGCGCTCCTCCAGAATGAATCGGCCCGTGTCGAGCAGCGTCCTTCCGGCAGAGCCCTCGACCTGGAACCCCGTGAGTATCAGCGCGTTCTGCGTGTCGTCGTAAAGCTTCTGTATGTACCACACCACCGGGCCGCCGTTGAGCATGCCGCTTGTCGTGAGGATGGCGCACGGGCTCTTCAGCGCGCGCTTGCGGTCCTGCTCGTTGTTGATGTAGCGTACCTTGCGAAGCGCCTTGTCGAGCTCGGTCGGGTCCTTCATCAGCCGCGGATAGCTGTTTATGATAGTCGTGGCCTTCCGCGCCATACCGTCCATGTAGACCGGATAGTCGATGCCGTACTTGTTAAGTACCAGCAAAATTTCCTGCGTTCGCCCGGTTGCGAAATTGGAGATAAGCGCTATCCCGCCGTCGTCGATCGTCGCCTCCACCAAGCGCACCAGCCTCTTCTCCTCCTCCTCGCGGTCCGGATGGTCGCGCTTCGCATAGGTGCTTTCCATTATGAGCGTGTCTATCTCCGGAAGCTCCGTGTCCGCGTGAGCCAGCAGCCGCGTGCTGTTGGTGTTGAAGTCGCCTGTGTAAAGGACGTTGCAGCACTTGCCCGATTTCGTTTTCGTTTTCGCGTACCCTTCGCCGCCGAAATCCATGAAGATCATCATGCTGCCCGGCACGTGCCCGGCGTCGTATCCGACGGCCGTGACCTTCGCCCCGCCCTTCCCGCGGCCTATCGTGATCGGCTGCTTGTAGTCCATCGGCGTGAAGTGCTTTATGGTGCGGTGCACGTCGTCGCGCGTGAACGGCAGGTTTAGGCCCTCGTTCTTCGCGATCTTCAGCGAGTCCTCTAGGAGCATCTCCGCCAGCGCCTTGTTCACGGGCAGCGAGTATATGGGGAAGGATGATCGCTTCGAGAGCAGCGCGAGGCCCCCGCAGTGGTCAAGGTGCGCGTGGCCGAGTATCGCCGCGTCTATCTTCCCCTTCACGGCATGTGGGAAACTCTGCGGGATTTCCTGCACGTCCGAGCCGTAGTCGAGCACGACGCGCCTGATGTCGTTGCCGCTCGTCTCCACAAGTATGCCGGACGCTCCGATGTCGTTGATGGCGCCGAGGAAAGTGAGCTTGACCATAAAATAACTTGTCGCCGCACAATAAATATGAGAATCCGCTTTTCTGTATGCAAAAAGCAGCGGATACGCTTAAAAACTCGACTGCCCATAATATTTGAAAGGTTGGGATGTCAGCGGAGACGTTCGATGCAAAGCCGAATGGCCGCATTGCGTTCTGTAATGCGATGTATAGGTTTGCCTGGCGCTTTGACGCGCGCTATCTCGGCTACATGCGCTGCTGATTCCACGGGTTCTGTTCCTCGGATTTCGGCGGTGGACGCCGGCTGGCTGCCAACCGACACTGACTGCTGAATGCTGTCATACTTCCTGTCGTCCCATCGCCCACGTCCTTCGGACCGGACCCGTATTCTACACGATGCTACATCGCACGCATGAAGCTGCATTCCGGCCGCAAAAAAAACAACAAAACAAACGGAGGGATATGATATGAGAAACAGCGACGTTGGGTTGAAACCGGACGAGCTACTGGACATGGTAAGGGGCATGTGTGGAACGTACAACATGGACGTTACCGGCGCGGCGATGGTAACGTCTCCGGTGAGCAGAACCCCGTATTCCGGCAAACCGATGCCCAAGACCAAAGAAGAGATGGAGGAACACCGCGATTCGAGAGGTTCGTTCGGGTTCTACGACCCGAACAGGAGCACGAAGTGAAACCGTGATGAGGTGTTTGGACATGTCGGAAACAGGGAGCTATCAGAGCGAACATAAACTCGTCGGGTTCGAGCGCATCGGTAAAGAGGTGCGGGAG
>JBDRGB010000035.1:0-20593 GCA_043818155.1 Candidatus Aenigmatarchaeota archaeon
CGGAGTGAGCCTTTGTATGACGTAATATGTAGGCTCCCCCTCCTTGTCCACGACCGCCCAGACGAAGGTCGCGCGGATGTTGTGCGCCAGCCTCACGGCGCGCGACATCTCGGGCAGCGAGAACGCCGCCTCCTCGGGCACGCAGTGCACCACGAACTTCGTGTGCTCGTGCGGCGCCTTGGGCCCGTGAACCAGCCTCACCCCACGCTCGTACACGCGGAAGTGCGCCCCGAACTTGAAACCGGTCTTCACCACGTACCCGCGGTCGCGCAGGTCGCGGAAAACCATGAACTGGGCGTGGAACTGACCGGTTCCGTCGGTACCGGCCTTCATCAGGTCCTCGAACTTGAGCTGTTTCTTCCTCTTTCCGTCCTTCGCGTACGCCTTCAGCTTGCCCTTCTCCAGCAGGTACGCTGCCTCCACGATATCTAGCTCGAGCCTGTCAGGCTTGTCCTCCGGGAACGGCTTGCCGAAGCCCGACTCGTCGTACAGCTTCACGCCCACCTCGCCCGGCACTATTACGCGGTTCTCTATCAGCTCGCCTTCCAAAGCATTCTTGGATTTCTCTGACATGACAGCACCTGTTAGCGAGTGGGAACGGGGAGATTTGAACTCCCGACACATCGGTCTTCAGCCGATTTGGAGCCCATCCAGTTGGGTTGCTCTCCCAGGCTGAGCTACGTTCCCGTTTCCTTCATTATTCTATTCTTTCGCGTTTTTTAAGCATTACTTTTTGTTTCTGCGCAGTACGTTCCCGAACCTGTGTTTCAGCCCGGCCTTTACAATGAACACAAGCACGCCGCCGACAACGCGCATCCCGCGGCCTGCTCCGCTTATCTTCTTGTACGACACCGTGACAGGCACCTGGTGCACGCGCATCCCGCGCTTCACGACCGAGGCCAGCATCGCGTTCTCGAGCACGTATCCACCCTGGGCTATGTTCTTCACCTCGGCCGCGGCGCGCCTGTTCATGGCAACGAACCCGCAGTTCGTGTCCTTCAGCCTGGTGCCGAAAAGGGAGTTGAAGGCCGTTCGCCACACGAAGTTGCCGAGCCTGTGCCTGAAAGGCACGGTCGGCCAGTCGCGGAAGCCCAGCACCATGTCCGCCTTCCTACTCTTCAGCGGACCGAGCAGCGCGGCCGCCTCTGCCGGGTCGTACTGCATGTCGGCGTCTATGAAAACGAAGTTCTGCATGCCTGACATGCGTTTGAACGCATAGTTCAGCCCGGTCTTTATCGCTTCGCCCTTGCCGAGGTTCGCGTCGTGCCTCAGCACTATCGCACCGGCCTTCCTCGCCAGCTCGCCAGTCCTGTCCGACGAGCTGTCGTCGATGACTATCGGCCGTATGCCGGCCCTCCTTATCTTCGACACTACCTGCGCTATGGTCCGCTCCTCGTTGTACGCCGGTATGAGCGCACAGTCCTTGGAGTCGGAAGTGACCATAAAAGCTAATTGAAGAATCGATTTATTAAACGTTCGCGGCTGCGTTCACGGCAGGAACTCCTTGTTCTTTATCTTATTCGGCAGGTACTCCTCGGTCATGAACTTCAGCCCACGGCCTGACAATGCTTCGAGCTCGGCCTTCTTCCTCCTGTCTATCAGCATCTTCAGCTCCTTCTGCCATGCCGGGTGCTGGAACCACTCGTACTTCATCATCTCCTTCGCGCGCTTTATGTCCACGTCCTTGGTTCGTATGGTGAACTTGTCGAGCCCGAACTTGTCTATGTCCGATATCGTGAGGCCGATGTACTTCGCGTTCGGCGTTCCGAGCCTGTCGGACACGTGCGCGAGCGACATCGAGCCGAACTTGATGACGGAGTAAATGTACCATCCGTACGGGTCCGAGTCGCAGAAAACGTACACCGGCAGCTTGAACTCCTCCGACAGCCGCTGTATCAGCCTGCGGCACCCGCGCGCGGGCTGGCCCTGCGTCGTGACGATTATGCAGTTGTGTTTCTGCCAGAACTTGTCCTCGTGCAGCCGCTCGAACGCGGCGTTCTTCTCGATAACGAGTATGAACTTCGCGTCGACCTTCTTGAACGTTATCTCCTCGACTATGCTGGGTATGGCCCATCCTCCGCTGCCAAGCTTGCCCCAGTTCACGGTATCTCCGCGATCGATGATGGAAACGTTGCCGACCACGCGACCGCGCACGTCCGCGCCCAGATGCAGCTGCTCGCGCAGCATGTCCAGCGCGACCTCCAGGTCGACGATTATCGGGTCGCTCTCGCTCTGTTCGTCGAAGGTGTTCTCCTCCGAGTCCTTGAGCGTGCGCTTGAGGTTGTAGAACATGTCACGCAGGTTGGTGTGGATCTTGCCTTCGATGAGGTCCTTGCAGAACGCGGCGACCATGGTGGTCTGCATGAACTTCTTGGCGTGGGCCACGTTGAAGAAGAAGCGCTTCGACGTTTTCTCGCCGATGGACAGCGACCTGGATTTCTCGTCGTATATGATGTTCGAGAACGATCGTATGGGTATCTCTATCTTCGGGTTCGCCTTGGCGTCGATGTCCTTGATTATTTCGTTGCCCATCCTCACGAGCTTTTCCTTCGGGTTCTTTTCAGACATAACAACAACTCGCTGGGTTTACTCCTCTTCGTTTTCGTTCTCTGCGGTTTCTTTCTGTTTCATTTCCTTCTCCGCAACGGCTGCGTGCTCCTCGACGTTTATTTTTCCGGATTTTATAACGGCCTCGAGCTTGGCTTCGATTGGTCCTTTGTCCTTGCCCGTCAGCTTTTCCAGCGACTCCGCAACGACGGGTATGTAGCGCTCGAACAGCTTCCGCCTCACCTGACCCTCGCGCGACTTGCGCTGCGAGCGCACGAATCCCGCCAGCTTCCGCCCGGCGTCCTGTATCGCGAGCTTGATGTCCTTGACTATCTCCGGGTACGCGGCGATAGCTTCCTTGCCTTCGGAAGTGAACGGCACCCACACCGACGCGAAATGCACGAGCACCACGAGCGGCCCTACGGGCATGCCGCCCGACGGCTGCTGCAGCCCGTACCTGCGCCAGTCGACCTCCTCCACGGCCTTGGTTATAGCGCAGCCGCTCTGGTGGTAGAGCAGCGGCACCTTGTTCGCGAACCTGTACAGCTCGGTCGTGGTGTTCGGGTTCAGCTTCCCGCCGTACGCTAGCCCGACCTCCACCTGGAACGGGTTCCCGCGGTAGACGTTCGGGGGCCGCGTGACCGCGACGAAATAATCCGCCTCGACCTCCTTCTTCAGCCCGTTCTCTATCAGCTGCTCGGTCATGGGCGATATGCAGTTAGTCGGAGGTGCTATGAGCTTCACCATCTGCATCGACTTGTGCAGCCTCTCAGCCTCCTCGTTGCTCAGGCCGGCGGGCTTGCGGCCCGACTCGAGCTTCGCAAGCCGCAGTATCTGCTCCGCAGAGCTCCCGCCGACGCGCGAGAAGTCGTTCATGAGGAAGCTGCGCAGGTTCATCGAGCGCGTGGTCGCCATCATGCGGATCAGTATGCCGAGCTCGATCCCGTACGGGTGCGGCTTGATCTCTTTCGGCTGCTTCGGCATCGTGTTCGTGGTGCGCTCGAACTTGACCACGCCGTTCGGGCCGTTGTAGATGATGTGCGCGTACGGGTTCGCGACCGCGGTGCGTTTCAGGTACTCCGGTATCGACTGCGCGCGCTCGACGTAGATTCCCTCCAGCTCCAGTTCTATCGAAACCCCGTGCCACCTCTCCTTGTTCAGCGTGGTGTTGTGCAAAAGTATCTTCGGCTCGTTCTTGGCCGTGTCTATCAGAAGCTCAAGCTCGTGCACCTTCGGGCCTCCCGTGCTCGTCCTAATCTTCGCCGGCTTGCCCGTGGTCAGCTGGGCGTACAGTATCGCCCCGCGTATGCCCAGGCCCTGCTTACCGCGGGACTGCTTCAGCCTGTGGAACTTGCTGCCGAACAGCATCTTGCCGAAGGCCAGCCCCATCTTGGCCTCGACCACGCCCGGGCCGTTGTCCTCCATCGTTATGCGGAAGCGGTCTATGCCGAGCTGCTTCACGGTGACCCTCAGCTCGGGGAGTATGACTGCCTCCTCGCACGCATCGAGGCTGTTGTCCACGCCCTCCTTCACAACGGTCAGCATCGCCTTCGTCGAGTTCTCGTATCCGAGCAGGTGCCTGTTCTTCTCGAAGAACTCCGCAACGCTTATCTCCTTCATGTTGCGTGCTATGTCTTCGGCCGTCATCTTGTCCGATATCGGCGCGCCCAGCTCGCCTTTCGCAGTCATCAAAAATTACCCCGCCATTAATTTATCGTGTAGCTCGCTATTAAATTTTCACGACGTTCTCTTCCAGATAACGGAACACGGTACCATGCTTGCGGCCCTCGAGCAGCATGCACACCGCCTCGCGCGCCACCTGCACCGACTGCCAGCGACCGATTATGCCGACCGTCTTGCCCTGCACCACGATGCGCGTACCGGTGAACCGCTCAATCACGTTCTTCGACTTACCCTCTCGGCCGATCACGCGGCCCTTCAGGTCTGTCAGCCTGTTCGCGGACCTGGCGTAGTCGGTCACCTCCACCAGGCACAGCTCATGTTCCTCGTCCAGCAGGTTCAGCGCCTCGTCCATCGCAAAACCACGGCCGAACGCCGTGAGCACCTGCTTGACGCGCATGCCCATGATGGGATCGTCGGCCTCGAAGGTCACGCCGTCGCGCACGTCCACGTGCACATCGGCAAGCTCCTCGAGCGCCTTGACGAGGTTCTTGTTCCTGCGAAGGAGGTCCAGCCTGCGTTCCGGCATCGCGACGGACTCTATCATAAAATAAATTCCTGTTCCGAACTTAATTAGCTTTGATAACGAGGCCGGCCGTCAAACGAAGTTATCCGGCACGTAGCCCTTCCTGCGCAGCCAGTTGGCCTGCGTGGGCTTGTATACGTACGCTATGTCGGCGCGCTCGTTGCTCTGCACCACCCACGGCTTGAGCAGGAGCATATCGCCCATATGGGCCCAGGCGCGCTTGCGAAGCCTGCCCGGTATGCGGCATATGCGGACGTTGCCGTCTGAGCAGCGCGCGCGCATCCTATCGTTGCCGAGCATCTGCTCCACTATGCCCAATATCTCGCCGCGGCGCGGTATGCGTATGCGCGCTATGTCCATCTGCTCGCGCTGCTCGGGCGACAGCTGCGTCTTACGCGGATCCGGCATGTGAATACCTTTGGATAATTGCAGGCATTAACATAAAAAGGGTTAGGCGCGGTCCTGCACGTATTTTTTATTTTCACGCAGCGCCATTTCCGCCCTCGCGATTTCCTGCCCCACGTACGCGGCATGGTCGAACTTGGTTACGAGGTTCTCGTTCATCACGCGGCGGTACAGCTCCTGTGACTCTTTGCCGCGGAACACGTACCCGCTGGGACGGCCGTCGTTCAGGCGGTGCTCCACGACGATATCGCCTCCTTCCACCGATACGACGAAGTACCCGTTCTTGTCAGCCTCGAACTGCACGATTTTTCCAGAATAATTTTTCCGCACGACTTCCGATGCCGCGCCCCAGCTGCTCTCATAAACGTGCGCCGAGTTCGCAATCGTGACCATCTGGCCGGCAGGGATGCCGAGCTGCGACGCAACGCTATTCTGCAGCCTGCGCAGCGCGAACGTGTTGAGCGGCCATGCTCCGTACATGTCGTTCGAGCGGAACACAGCAGTCTGCAGCAGCTTGCCGTTCTTCACGTTCCACGTTATCTGAGTGAGGCACGGCGGGCTCTTGGAGCCGGCGTCCTTGTCGCGCAGCACGAACGCGACTGCACGGCGCGTGTACGGGTCCTTGCGCAGCTTCTCAACGATGCTGCTTATCTGGTCTGTCGTTTCGCGCATCTCGCCGAGGAACTTGTCCGGAACGTTGTCGAGCGCGTAGCTGAACAGCCTTTCGCCATAAGTGTATTCCACGCCTTTCTCCGCGCTGCCGAAGAAAGTCTTGTAATAATTCTCCAGATTTTCCGCTGTGAAATTCATCCACGGTGCGATGTCATCGTCATCGCCCTCGATGACAGTGACCAAATCCACTATCTCCTTCTGCCGTATGCCGTACTCGCTCTGCTTGATTTCGCCGAACTTTAATATCGTATCAAGCACCTTCAGCCACGCGTCAGCGACGCTCCTTCCCGAGACGCGGAACGCCACCTCGTCCGACGTAAGCTGCGATGCGTCTTCCGTCTTGCCGGAGACTATCACAGGATTGGCGAACGGCTCCGAATTCTTGCCTCCGAGCTCTTTCGCTTTTTCCGGCACGTCCGCCTCGCGGCCGCGCATGTCCACGACCTCGACGTTCTTCCGCACAAGCTCCACGAGCGCCATGTCTATGTTCGAATCGATGAAGCTGGAATGGTTTGCTATCTTCCTGTCGCAGTCAACGCCGTTTTGCACGAAATCCAGCAGCGCGTCGCCCGTCTTCATCAGGTCGTTGCCGCAGATTATCACGCTGCGTATTCGCGGGTTGGCGAGAATGTTCTTTATCATGGGGTTGATGCCTTGCGCCGTGTAGAGGTTGCCGCACACCGCATAGCTGCCCACCGGCACATTCGAGAATACTTCTTCCTTCTTAGTCCAGAGCGTGCATATGCCCACCGGGCTCTGCGGATTCCCGACCTGTAGGCTGTCCCTGAAGAATACCGGCCATCCGCTGCCGTCCTGCGAGTCTGCCATCGAAAAAAGTTGTCCGGCAAACGATATATCTCTAACCCTTCAGCATCAGCACCCTGCTCGTCGCGTCCTCGTCAGCTACCGCGTAGCCCGTCTTCTCGGCTATAACCTTTGCGAACTCGCGCATGTCGTCCATCGTAGGAACGTTCTGCTCTCCGAGCCGTTCTCTCGACTCCCCAACCCACGAATATCCTTTTGGTTCAATCACGTCTGGGGTTGCTTTAGAAATCAGTTTAGCATATTTTTCTGGGGCATGCATGTTCAGGCCTTTCACGAGCGTGAGCCGCAGCACCTTCCTGCACTTGAAGCTTTTCATCAGTTCCAAACTCTCGTTCAGTTTCTTCCATCCGTCCGCGATTGTCGGCCGGTTCACTTTCATGTATGTTTCTTTATCTGGCGCGCAGAGGCTGATGTAAAGGTTCGTCGGCTCGTGCTCGAGCACTTTCAGTCTGTCCGGTCGCGTTCCGTTCGTAACAAGGAAGTTCGTCATACCGCGTCGTTTGAACTCGCCAATCAAGTCCGATATGCGCGGGTACATCGTCGGCTCGCCCGCGAGACTGATCGCCGCGCTTGTGGGTTTCTGCGCTTCCTTCCATTTTTTTTTGTCCGTGCCTTCGCGACCGCCGAACCCGGCGATGAGCTCTTTGCGCGCCTCGACGCATCCGTCGATTATCCCCGCAGGCTCGTCAGGCTTCGGCTCGCCTTGCTTCGTGAACTTCAGCGAACGCCAGCAGAACTGGCAGTTGTGCGAACACCAGACGAGCGCGGGCGTCATCTCGAGGCAGCGGTGCGATTCGATGCCGTACCATTTCTGTTTGTAGCAAACTCGTCCGCGGCGAAGGCTCTCCTTCGTCCAGTGGCAGACGGACACAGCAGAATGGGTTCCGACTATCCGGTAGCCGGCGTTCGCAAATTTCTCAGCGGCATCCTTCGGTATCTGACTCTGCATAATTTCACAGCCCGAGTTCGCTTGCAATCCCCTTCAGCGATTCTGTAGCGATTTCGAAAAACTTCTCCATGCTTATGCCCGCCTTCTCAGCGTATAGCATGTTCTCGCGGTTGCAGCGTCGCGCGAAATCCTTTTCCTTGAAGCGCCTTGCTATGTCCTTAGCATCAACTTCGGCGAGTCTCTTCGACGGGAGTATCAGCGCAGTCGCGATAACGAGGCCAGAAATGGCATCGGCCGCGAGAAGCGCGTACTCCATCTTCGTTTCAGGCTGTACGCCAGTATGTTCGGGATTGTGCGCCCTGATTGCTTTCAGGATTTCCTCCGGTACCTCGCCAGGAACTTCCGAGTTCAATATTTCTATGCTCCGTATGCCGTGCCTCGCCGGGGTCTCGTACGTTTCGTCGAAATCGACATCGTGAAGTAGCCCGGTCATTCCCCACAGTTCGACGTCCTCGTCCAGCTCGGCTGAAATGCCCCGCATTATGGTTTCAACTGCGAGTATGTGCTTCACGAGGTTCTCGCGCTTAACGTGCGCACGGACGATTTCCAAAGCCCTTTCCCTGCCAATCATACGTTAAACTTTAGTCCCGGAAAGATATTTAAGTTGCACGCAGAAACTGTTAATTGTGAAAGGCCTCAGTAGCTCAGCTGGTAGAGCACCCGCCTTGTAAGCGGAAGGTCGCGAGTTCAACCCTCGCCTGAGGCTTCCTCTTTTATTCTTTGCCGCCCAATTAGTATCAGGTGTCCCATGGAATACTCCGGCGTGAAGATAGACTGGCTCGGGCACTCGGCCTTCCGCGTGACCAGGGGTAAGACCGTATATATCGATCCTTATAACATCAAACCGGCCGCGCCAGCCGATGTTGTACTGATAACGCACGAACACTTCGACCACTGCAGCCCGGAGGACGTGCAGAAAGTGCTGAAGAGCAACACCGTGATTATAACGACTGCGGCGGCCAAGGACAAGCTGCGCAGCGTGTGGGAACGCGCGCACTTCCTGCTGATTGCACCCGGCAAGTCTTACGACATCGACGGGGTGCGCGTCGAGGCCGTGCCCGCGTACAACACGAACAAGTTCCGCTCGCCCGGTGTGCCTTACCACCCGCAACAGAACGGCGGGGTCGGTTTTGTTGTGAACATCGGCGGCATACGCATATACCACGCGGGCGACACTGACATAGTCCCGGGCGTCGAGCATGCGCTGAAGGATATAGATGTGGCGATGATTCCTGTCAGCGGTACCTATGTCATGACTCCAGAGGAGGCGGCGACGCTCGTGAAGATGATACGGCCGAAGCTCGCGATACCCATGCATATAAAGAGCGTGGTGGGCACCGAGGCGGAGGCGCGGCGGTTCAAGGAACTCGTGGGGGTGTCCTGCGAGGTCGCGATACTCTAAGCCCGAATATGTGATATCATGTCATTCTTGGAAGTAGAGCTCGTGTATGCGCTGCTCGCTGGTGTCATGTCCATCGCGCTTACAATCGTCGGCGCGTATTTCGAGAAGGACAGGAAACGCGGGACGAGGATTCTTATATGGGCCGCGCTGTTCCTCGCAATAGCGTTCGGCGTGACGGAGAACGCGTTGTGGAACGAGGGCTACAACCTCTTCGAGATGGTGTTCTCGTTCAACTTCCTCCCGCTCGTCGCCTTCTTCGTGGTGTGGTTCGCGTTCCTCGCATGGCTTTTCGAGACGCGTGGTGAGAGGAAGGTTTTGGTTGCGCTGTTTGTGGCATTAATCATTCTAGTCGTCGTCGCGGCAAACTGCATGAACTGCATCAACAACTTCTAGGCCTCGAACGATAAAAGTATAAAAAGGCGAAACTAGAGAAAAGATTAAGAGTCGGGGTCGTCGTTCAATGGCAGGACTCTAGGCTCCAGCGTTATTCCGTTTGGAGCGTTGACCGCACGCGCCCGTGCGCTGTGGGATGAAAGGCGGACGAAGATACCTAGGTACGCGAGTTCGAATCTCGCCGACCCCACACACATTTCTTAAACCGCGACTAAATATTCTTATGGACGGGCTGTTCGAAACTATAACGAGGCTCGCGTCAGCGGACATAAGGCTGTATTCGATTGTGGCCGCGCTCGGCGAGAGCTACACGAACCTGCTGATGTTCACGTTCGGGCTGTTCCTCTACGCGGTGTTCGTATGGCACTTTTACAGGAAGCTGGCGAAGAAGGACCTGTTCGAACTGGACCTCTCCAAGTACAGGTACGACCGCGGGAGCCACAGGCTGCTGCGCGAACTGTACGACGTGCTCGCTTACGTGGTCAAATACCTCGTGATGTTCCCGCTCTACGTGTCCTTCTGGTTCGGCATAATGTCGCTCTTCCTCTGCGTGCTGGTGAAGGGAGCGGACGTGGAGCATATAATATTGTTTTCGGCGGTGCTCGTGGGCGCCATACGCATGGCGGCGTACTACAAGGAGGAGCTGGCCGCGGACCTGGCGAAGCTGCTGCCGCTGTCGATGATAGCGATACTTGTGATGGACCTGTCATCGTTCTCCATAGAGATAGCCTACGGCCGCATACTCGAGATACCGAGCTTCCTGCAACTGATAATCGGCTTCCTGCAGTTCAACGTGTTGGTCGAGTTCATGCTAAGGATGCTCTCGATAGCCAAGATGCTAGTGGCCGAACGCGTGATGAAACAGTAGCACTACGAGCCGTACTTCCCGCGCAGCGGCACGAACGCCACCGGGCCAAGATTCTTCGTCAGCAATTTTCCGTCCTTCGTTTTTAGCACCGCCACGAGCTCCTGGTCGCCGTACGCGTCCCCGATTGGCACTATCAGCATGCCGTCGGGCTTCAGTAGCGCCGGCAGCGGCTTCGGCACCTCTGGCGCCGTGGCGCTGACGAATATCCTGTCGAACTTCTCATTGTCAATCACGCTGGAGACGTCGCCGAGCACGAGCTTCACTTTCTTGTCGTAGCCGGCGCGCTCGAGGTTGCGCTTGCCGAATATGTAGACATCTGGCGATATCTCAACGCCCACGACCTTGCCTTTCGGCCCGACCATCTCATTGGCGTATGCGAGCAATATGCCCGAGCCGAACCCTACCTCCAGCACGGCCTGCCCCGGCCTCAGGCCCGCAGCGGACAGGTACATCGCGTGCATGTGCGGCGCCGATATCGTTGCTTCGGCTGGGATTGGCAGTGGCGTGTCGTCGTATGCGGACGCGCGGTGATCGGCCATCACAAAATCCTCGCGTCTCACCTTCATCATGGCCTTGCGCACAGCTGCGGAATTCACGACCCCCCTTTCTTCCAGCCTCCTCAATAGGAGTTTCCTCTTCTCATCGAAACCGTTCGCGTTCTTCGCAGGCATACAAATCACAACTGTGTGCGGGGTTATTTAAGCGTTCCGAAACGGCCGAAAACAAAAAATTAAGTTATAGGAAAGCGAAATCTGTCTTATGGGCAGGGTTCGAGTCCGCAAGGTACGCGTGCGCAAGTTCCGCATCAACAGCAGGGAGGATCCGGGTCTGACGAGGACGGTCGAGCATATAAGGTCCGTGAAGGCCCAGGGAGCGAAGCATATTGCCGTGCACGCGCTGCGGTTCCTGCGCGGTTTCTGCAAGCGCAAAGGGTTCGGGCTGAAGTTCGAGGTCGCGGCGAAGGTGCTCGAGGACGCGCGGCCTACTGCCGTGGTCCTCCACAACTGCATAGAGGCGATAAAGAAGGAGCGCAAGCTGAAAACGATCGACGGACTGCTCAGGCGGCTGGACGCCGCCACTGAAACGGTCGGCCGCAATGGCGCCAGGCTCGTCGGCGACGGCTACACGATAATGACGCACTGCCATTCGGGCGAGGCGCTCGCGGTCATAAAGCGCGCGTGGAAGGACGGAAAGCGCATCGCTGTCATTGCGACTGAGACCGACCCGCTCGAGCAGGGGGTGAAGACGGCCAAGGAGCTGGCATCGATGAGGATTCCGGTAACGCTCATAACCGATTCGGCCGTCGGCTTCTTCATGCCGGAGGTGGACTGCGTGATCGTAGGCACGGACGCGATACGCGCCGCGCCCAGGCATGCGTTCGTGAACAAGGTCGGCACGCTCAACCTGGCGCTCGCGGCGCGAGAGTTCCGCAAGCGCTTCTACGTGGCCGGCAGCACCTTCAAGCTTGACCGCAGGAAGAAACTGTACATCGAGGAGCGGCCGGCCGCCGAGGTGTACGCGGAGTTGCTGCGGCCGGGAGACCTGAAGGGCGTGAAGCTGCGCAACCCGGCATTCGACGTGGTCCCGTTCAAGCTCGTGACCAAGTTCGTGACGGAGCGCGGGGTCCTATCGCCGGCAGGCATGAAGCGGCTGCTCGGAAAGTCGAAGTGATATTATGAAATACGAAGACTTTATCGATTCGAATTACAGGCCGAAATCCAGCGACGTTGTGTGCGAATTCCACGTGGAGCCGCTCGGCGTGGGCATGCGCCACGCGGCGGGCGGCATCGCAGCCGAGAGCTCGATAGGCACGTGGACCGAAGTAAGGACGATGCACAAACATGTCGAGCGGCTAGCTGCGAAGGCCTTCAGCATACGCAGGAACTCCGTGCGCATCGCATATCCTGCGGAACTTTTCGAACCGGGCAACATGCCGAACATTCTCAGCAGCGTGGCGGGTAACGTGTTCGGGCTTGAGGAGCTGCGATGGCTGCGGCTGAATGACATCCTCATGCCGAAGAAACTCGTGCGGAGCTTCAAAGGACCGAAGTACGGAATCGCGGGCATACGCAGGCTGACCAAGGTGAAGGGAAGGCCGTTGTTGGGGACAATCATCAAGCCGAAGCTCGGACTGAAAACGATGGACCACGCGAGGGTCGCGTACGATGCATGGGCCGGCGGATGCGACATCGTGAAGGACGACGAGAACCTCGCGAGCCAGGGCTTCAACAGGTTCGAACGGCGCGTCAAGGCGACGCTGCGCGCGCGTGACCGCGCCGAGCGCGAAACCGGCGAGCGCAAGTTCTACATGGCAAACGTGACCGCCGAGACGAAGGTGATGCTGAAGCGGGCGAGGCTCGTGGCAGAATGCGGCGGTGAATACGCGATGGTCGACGTGATGACCGTCGGGTTCGCCGGGTTGCAGACGCTGCGCGAGGAGGGCCTGCCTCTTGTGCTGCACGGCCACAGGGCTATGCACGCCGCGTTAACGAAGAACAAGCGCCATGGGATTTCCATGTCCGTGCTAGCGAAGCTGCTGCGCGTGGTGGGTATAGACCAGCTCCACGCCGGCACGGCAGTCGGCAAGATGAGCGAGGACAGGAAGGATGTTTCAGAAAACATGAGCGCGCTGAAGGGCAGCATGCAAGGCGCGAAACCCGTGATGCCGGTCGCGTCGGGCGGCCTGCACCCCAGGATGATTCCGGAGGTGCTCAGGATATTCGGAAAGGACGTTGTTATACAGCTGGGCGGCGGGATACACGGCCATCCGCTCGGAACGCGGGCTGGCGCCGCGGCCGGCAGGCAGGCAATCGACGCCGCTGTGCGGAAAATCAGGCTGGCTGATTACGCGAGGATACACGCGGAGTTGAGGATTGCATTGAAATACTGGAAGTAGTTCGTTCGAGGCGCGTTTTGCATGAAGATGAAAGTGAAAATCCTGGGCATAGAAGCCGGTCAGAAGCCGATAGTGGTACTGCACGAGTACGATGCCGAGGACATGGGCTTGCATAGTCTCAGCAGGGTGACGCTCAGGCACGGGAGCGCGGAGATGACCGCGGTGATAAACACGACGCGCTCGGCCGTCGAGAAGGGGAGCGTGGGCGTTTTCGACAAGATTGCGACGCACATGGAACTAGCCAACGGCGCCGAAGTGGACATCGCGCCTGCGACGTACCCCGCGTCGATAAGCAGCATACGCGCGAAGATGAAGAACCGCAGGCTGGGCTATGAGGAGTACTTGGAAATCGTGAAGGACGCCGTGGCCGGCAGGCTGAGCGAGATAGAACTCACATCGTTCATCGCCGCGCTTAACAGCTTCGGCATGGACATCGAGGAGAACGTGAGCATGGCGCGCGCGATGGTCGAGACCGGCAAGCGCATGGAGTTCAACGCGCCGTACGTAGTCGACAAGCACTCCATCGGGGGCGTACCTGGGGACAAGACCACTCTGCTCGTCGTGCCGATAGTCGCGGCGTGCGGCCTTACCATACCGAAGACCTCGTCCCGCGCTATAACCTCCGCCGCTGGGACCGCTGACAGGGCCGAGGTGCTCATGCCCGTGGCGCTGAGCGCGGACGAGATGAAGGCGGTCGTGAACAAAACTGGAGGGTGCATAGTGTGGGGAGGGTCGCTCGACCTAGCGCCGGCCGACGACATTTTCATACGCATCGAGTACCCGCTGTCCATCGACCCGCTGATGCTGCCGTCGATAATGAGCAAGAAGAAGGCCGTTGGCGCGGAATACCTTGTGCTCGACCTGCCGTGCGGCCGCGGCACGAAGCTGAAGACCATAGGCGACGCCGACCTGCTCGCGAAGGACATGATAGAGATGGGCAACCGCATGGGCATACGCACGGAATGCGCGGTAACGTACGGCGAGCAGCCGCTAGGCCGCGCGATCGGCCCGGCGCTGGAGGCCAGGGAGGCGCTGGAGGTGCTGATGCGAAGGAAGAGCGTACCGGACGTCATGGACAAGGCCAGGCATATCGCGACCATGCTGCTGAACATGGTCGGCAAGGACGGTACGAAGCTGGTCGACGAGGCGCTGAAGAGCGGGAAGGCCGAGGAGAAGATGAGGCAGATAATCTTCGAGCAGGGCGGTGACCACGAGGTGAAGTCGGAGGACATCGAAGTGGGCAAGTACGGCCTCGACATACACGCGGACCGCAGCGGCGTAGTGCTATGGATGAACAACCACGTGTTCTCGGCTGTCGCAAGAGCTGCCGGCTCACCAGTCGACAAGGGCGCAGGCATATACCTGCACAAGAAGATAGGCGACCGTGTTGAGAAGGACGACCGGCTGTTCACTATATACGCCGACAAGGCCCGCAAGCTGAAGCGCGCGAAGGACGCGCTCGAGGAAGAGGAGGCCATGGCGGTCGGCGACCGCATGGAGATGCTCATACACGCCGTGAAGGAGAACCCGCTTCACAAAAAGTCGTTCATCATGGAAAGGTAGGACGAACGATAAAAAGTAAAGCTGGAATCAAAGAATCTTTCAAATTTCCTGACAGCATCTTACCTACAGAGCACTATCTCAATCATCGACACCGGTACCTTGGACTTGTCCTCTAGCTCATGCTCCTCAGTCCCGATGCGTATGCTCTTAATGCGCAGGTCGCTCAGGAACTTGCGGCGGACTATCTCCGCAACGTCCACGGCGCGCGCTATCGATTTCCCGCGCGCCTTGACGCGAATCTCGCCCTTCCCCGAGTTGAACTGCGTCATCACAGCCAGCACGTAGGCCATGCTCGGCTTCTGGCCGACGAACACGACATTCTCCTCAGCCCTCATCTGAGGTTGCGGCTTCGACTGCATAGGCTGTTGCTGCGGCCTCTGTTGAGGCTGTATTGGCTGCTTGTGTTGATTCTGCTGGTTTGGCTGCATCGGATGCCTTTGCTGGCTCGGTTGTTTGAAGTTTTGCTGTTGCTGACGAACGTCCTGCTTCTGCTGGACCGGCTGTTTTTGCTGCGGCCTCTGTTGAGGCGGCTGCTGCTCTTGCCTGTCCTGCGGAACCTTCGCGTTCTGCGTCTTGTTCTGTTGCATTGTACGTACCTCCGTTCTTCTGGTTATGATGCCGCCCGGCACACGGAGCCCGAAAGCGGTTAGTTTTATACTCGGTTCTCAGTTTTAAATCTTTTTTTCCTTGACCGCGAAATAATAGATAGGTGAAACATGGCAAAAAGATGTCCATACTGCGGGTCCAGAAACACGGTTGAGGACAAGGGCAACGACGCCCTCGTTTGCAACAAATGCGAGAGGGTTTCCAAGCTTTCTGCAGGAAGCGGATTGGGCGGTGGGTTGGGAGATTTCCTAGGTGGTTCGGGCGCGGAGCCGTCCGACATCTTGGCGCTCGTCCTCACGGCCGTCGCGCTCGTTATGATATTCCTCGGGTTCTCGCAGACCAAGTCGCTCATCACGTACGTGTTATCCACAGTGGTCCCCGACTTCGAGACCGGATTCATCGACATGTTGCTTATCGCGCTTTCCATGCTAGCGCTGCTCGTGTTCGTTTCAGTCGCAAGGAGCGGGACCATCCCAGCAATCATACTGCTTACGTTTATGGCACTGTATCTAATATTCTTCCCGGTGGTGTCGTCGTTCGTCCAGTCCGAGTCGGTGACGAAATACCTGAACGCCATCGGCTGCACTATACAGTACAGGGACAACCCGCAGGCGCTTAGCATATGTCAGCAGACGACTGCCGGAGGACCGACCGTGGCAAAGATAGGGAGCAAGGTAGTGCTCAAGGCCAGCTTCGACCAGTACGCCGGCTCCGTCATCTACGGCGACGAGGACAGCCTGAACTACGACTCGTTCCTGCTGTCCGTCATAGTGGAGAATCCCAGCGAGACCGATACCATAAAGAACTTCCGCGTGTCCGACGGCTCCACTGGCGAGAGCTACCTGACAAGGAGCGGCAACATACAGAGCTCCAAGAAGATAACGCTGGCCTACCTGAAGCTCCTGGGCGACGATTGCGCCAGCTCGTGCATCATCGGGCCTATGGAGAAGAAGACACTCTCGTTCACGGCCGTGCCGATAAGCTATTGTGATTTCGCGGACAGCCGCGCGTGCGAGTCGGCTATGGACAAGGGTTGCGTATGGGAAACCTCTGAATCCGAGTGCGTGCAGATCGACGAGCTGACAAGGCAAATGGACGCGAAGGTCGCGTTCTCGTACGATTATGAGGTGCAGGGTTCGTTCGATTTCGTGCTCGCGGACTCCAGCACCGCGGCGTCTACGGCTTTGGCGTCGAGGAAGGCGCCGACTAGCTCGGCCGGGCCGGTAGACGTGGTGGTGTACTTCGCCCCGACTTACTACGTAACAGCGGCCGGTTCCAACTCGGAGATGCGGCTGACCGTCACGCTGAACAACCTGAACGCCGGTAAGAGCGCGGACGTATACACGCCCGTGCACGTCGCGCGCCTGAACGACGGCGCGCTCGAACGCTCCGGCACCACGTGCAGCACGCCATGGGGCATGTCCGACTTCACGAAGGACCAGACCGAGGACAGGACCGACAACATACACGTCGGACTCGACGCTCACTTGTCGAAGAGCCAGACGTACATCTGCACGTATTCCATCACCGAGCCCCAGGAATGGGCCGGGATGCAGGGCATGAGCAAGTCCATCCCGTTCATCGTTGACGTCAAATACACATACAACGACTACATCTCGCTTTCCGAGAGCGGCCAGCCCATAACCGTAGAAAGGATATGAGAAGCGCTCGTGCTTCATTCCGTCTTGCATCCGCTCGACTTGTCCGCTGAATTGGTCGCAGTTACTGCGCAGCACGCCTTTCCAGGTTCGGCTGGGTTCTCCACGGCATTGACGCCGCCGCAGCCAGCATTGCCCGAAGCTACGTAGAAACGCAGCCCAGCCTGTTCCCATGAAGAGCCTGTCGGATATGCCGATTTCGTGTCCCGCACGACAACGCTTGCGTTAGCGCTGCCGAAGTAGTCGTAATTGCAAACGGCGTTCTCCAGCACGCCGTACGGCCTTATGCAGCAGCCGTTCGAGAGCCCGCAGCCCGCGGAGAGGCCGCTGCACTCGAAATTCCAGCTGGTGCGTTTGGCGCAGCCACAGGTGGTGGGGCATGAGTCGAAACTGGCGTCGGAACACCTGACCTTGTTGCACGAATATATCGGATCGCCCGAAGCGCTTTTTCCGGCCTCCACCAAACCACAGCACGGCGAGGGACAGCTGTCCACGCCGAACGAACTGCAGTCGAACGTGTTCGATCCTCCGCAGCTGCTGTCAGCTATCCATGCGCCGTTCGCCGAATCGCCGCATGCGCGACAATCGCCGCACTCGCTGCCTTCGCTCGCGCAGCCGCACATTGCCGGAGTACATACCTGCGCGCAGCCGCACCCCTTGCTTAGGACTTTCGAGCAGTCGCGCGTGACCGTTCCAGACACGCTTGACGAGTGGCCGGCCTCCACGCAACCGATAGAGACTTCGGCATCTAGCCTGCCGTCGCCGCTGGAAACTGGTTCTGCCAGAATCGCCTCGACTGCGCACTTGTAACGCTCGTCCGCGACGAGCTTGCCGTCGCCGTTGGCATCGCAGACCGAGCCGTCGGACGCGGATGTGCACGAACTGGAAAGCCTCGTTTCGCAACCTCTCGCATTGTTTTCGCACACGTCACCCACGCTCGCTTCCTTGCATCTTTCGGGCATATTCACCGCGGCGGTCGTGAACGCCAACTTGATAACATCGTTCCCGGACGCGAACCTGCTGCGTGCGAACGAGAACAGTTCCAGTTCCGGCGATTCGAACGCGCTGGTGAACGCGGTGTTCGACTCGGTTATCACAACCATGTCCGTCTTCTCGCCGACATTGATGTCCTTCCTGTTCTGCAGGCTGGCGAGCGATGAAGTGGTGTTCACGCGCACCTTGTAGCTGCCCGCACGCTCAACCACGAAAGCCGTATCCGACGGGTAGTACTGCAGGCTTCCTTTCGATATCGACTGGGCATAATCGTCATAAACCGCGGCCGTCCTGTTCTTCAGGTATCCCACGAACGACCGCGGCCCGCCTTCCTCGTCCGGAGCGTACACGTCGTTGTATACCTTCCACCACGGCACGCAGCCTAACGTGGGCACGGTTCCAGGCGCCTTGCACGCGTCCTCGTATGCCGAAGCGTCGTGCTCGCAGAACCCTCCCATGGCCATCACCTCGCCGGCCGCCGACTGGAAGCTGTAAGCCACTGCGTTCTGCAGGGCCCTCTTCCTGAACTCGATAGTGTTCACAGCGGACACCACTACCATCTCCCTGGCCGAACGCTTTATGACCTCCAGGTTCTTGACCAGGTTGCTCAGGTACACACCCTCCGCGACCATCACGCCCGCAACCAATACCAGCACCATTGCTAAGACTGGTAACGCTCCCTTCCTCATCGAACTCCGTCTGTCAACGCTCATCCTATCGCCAGGTTTACCAGTTCCGTCTTTGTGCTTCCGGGAAGTGCCATGTACGCGCTGGCCACGAACTTCGTGCCGCACCCGCTCGAAGCGATGTCGCCACCCTCGTAGTACAGCCTGAAGCACCCGCTGTCGACGAGCTGAGCCAGCCTAGATTCGACTTCGGCTTGCACCGCCGAACGCGTGAACCCCGAAGCGGCGTTGTCCGGCGCGCCTGTCATGTAAGTCCCGATGTCCCTGTATATGCGGCCGTCCGAGAGCAGCGCGAGCAGAGCCAGCTCTGCGTTGTCGTATCCGTATTCGATTTCCAGCGTGCGCACTATGTTTATCCTAGTTATCACCATCGGCAGCATCGTCATCATCAGCACGACCCCGAATATCGCGCCTATCATAGCTATCTCTATACCCGTGAACCCGCGCCTGCCAATCGCCCTCGTTTTCATGCTAGCACCGTCATTCTGTCAGCCGTATGAACAGCCTGCCCGCATGCAGACTGTCGCCGTCCTTAATCATCAGCGGGAAGTCCTTTTCGAACGTCCCAATCTTCGACCCGAAGTTGACCGAGCACTCCTTTATGCTCCAGTACTGCCACGGCCCCTTCGGCACGTTGAACACCCACCTGAGTATGTTCCAGTCTATGTTGTTGTACATGCACGACATGTATGACTTGATTTCCGAAGCGTGCAGCGCAGACGCGCGGCCGCACGACAGCACCCAGTTCCTGTTTGCCTGCACGTCCGAGACCACCAGTTCCATAGCCGAGTCTGGGTATCCGACGTTCAGCTTTTCGCACGACGCCTCATAATACTTCTGATCGGCCGCGGCGGCGAAGAACAGGCCGTCCAGCTTCGTCCTGTCGAACACCCCGCGTAGATAGCGCTTATGCGCGGTACCGCCCGCGGCCACGGTCACCTCCTCGTACACGAGCTTGTCCGAGCTCAGCAGCAGCTGCGCGGCGTTTATAGCATGCCGCTGCACCTCGCTGCTCTCTACCATGGCATGCAGCTCGAAGTACCTGCCGTAAAGCAGGAAGTAAAAAAGCACTATCACGCCTATGGCGACGAACGCGGTCATCACCTGCGCTATCCACGATGCTATGCCCTTCGAGTCCATACCATCACTCGTCCTTCCATGCAGTCACCGAGAAAGCGTCGCATACCGAACGGCCGTCGCACGCCTTCGCATCCCTCGATTTTTCAATGCCGAATATGCGCACGGACGTGAAATCGCCCTCCGCGTCGACCGCCAGCTTGGCCAACCCCGTCCTCATGGTGCTGCCGATCTTGCTTATGTGTTCGTCGTCCGTCGTACGCATGTCCGTTATGCTGACCGTCCGGCCGGCTATCGACACGTCGTACACGATGCTGGGGATCTCGGATTCGTACCTGAAGTGCGCCGCGTCCGTAGCGGCGCCGCTCACCGTTATGACTCCTCCCAAGTCGCGTGCCGTAGCCTCGGCAGACGCGAGCGTCAGCAGCGCGACCGTGTCCTCCAGTATCTTTGGTATCTGCGCTGCTACGAGTATCATGCCGGCGGCGAACACCATCGTAAGCAGCACTTCCGACCATTCGCCCTGGCCCTTGCCGCCGAAAGGACGCCCCATATTATATAATTCCGGCCCTTACTAAATCAATTTGTCGCAGTCGGCTATGTTAGGCCGCCTAATCGGGTCGTCGAGGTCCTCGCAGCCGAGCGGCTTTTTCGTGTCCCACTCCCACGGCTCGGTCTTGTACCCGTTCGCCTTCCAGTCGCTGCAGTAGGTCAGCCTCTTGAACGCGCACGTCCAGCTGGACGCCTGCACGTTTATCATGTCCGTCCACTTGTAGAAAACGAATATCGCGAACATCGCGAATATCCCTATCATCGCGATGAGCACCACCGTGTGCACGGCTATGGC
>JBDRGB010000036.1:0-3001 GCA_043818155.1 Candidatus Aenigmatarchaeota archaeon
AATCGAGAGCGCACCAAGTTATGTTTGTGGCGTCGCTGACGTTCACTGCTATCGTGGCATTCATGGCGTTGACGGTGGTACCGTTCTCGTAGGTCGGGGATATGTATTCTACCGATGGCGCGTAGACGTCCGGACAGCCGCCGTATGCTGCAATGCCGCGAGCATAGGGGCACGCGTCGGTCTGGTCGGCGAATCCGTCGTTGTCTATGTCCGTGTTCCTCACTACGTAGCTGCCGTCGAGGAAGAAGGTTCTCCAGTCGTACAGATCGCGCTGCCACGCGGTATAGTTCAGCACGTTCTCAGAATAAGATATCCTGAAGAACCCGGATTCCCCCCATCCGGAGCCCCAGCTGTTCTTGCATATCCAATATTGACCTGCGTCGTCGTAACCGACTATCGAGACAGCGTGGAACCCCTTAAGCTCAGCCTCGTCGCTGTGCGAGTATACTCCGCCCTGATAACCAAGGAAATCCGACAGCACCGCCATGTAGACCGTGACAGGCCCATAGTCGCTTATCGCCTGCTTTATCGGCTCGGTCGACGCGGGCAATTTTTCGTAATCGAGTACCCTAACGGTCTTTGCCTGCCAATCGCCGCATTTGTTCGAGCACGGCAAGTTCGAAGCTGCATACGGGAAGCAGCTCTCGTCCACGATGCCCGTGGATTGTGTGTAGGCGAAGACTGAATCCATAGAGCCCAAAGCCGCACCGCCGCAGTCCCCGATACCGCTGCACGATACGAGGTCTTGTTCCGACAAGTCGATGGGATGGTCGGGGTCGCCCAGCGCTATCATCGCCCGCGATTCCACGACGCCGACTGCTCCGAATGCCCAGCACGCGCCGCAGTTGCCCTGGTTCTTGACAGGCGTGACCCAGTTCCGGCCGTCCTTGTTCCTCCAGTCCATCGACGAAGGGTAGGAGTACGCGAGCGTGTACGAGGGGCCCGCGTCGACACCGTCGACCTCGATCGGCGCGTACGGATTCCTCAGGTTCTTGTCAACCGCCTGCGCGGCGCCTGCCCGTGCCGTTCCGAAAAAAGAAAACGCTAGGAGGAAAACGGCGATCGGAACCAAAGAAATGGGCGTAATCGTATACGGCCGTCTCATATCCCGCATTCTCCTCTGAAATACGCCCATTCGCCGCATTCGGTGCCGTCCTCCAGTCTGCATATGCCGTACTGCCCGTCCGGCCCGTCGCGGACCTCGTAGCTCAGTCCATCGTTCACGCATTTCGTGGCTGCAGGGTTCGCCATTCCGACAGCGGCTCCGTCCGGCCGCTTCCCGCTGTCCAGGACCGTCTTCGCAACGAGCGTTGCCAGCAGCAGAACCGCCAAGCCGAGAACGGCAAACGGTTTGGTCCTCTTCATATCCATCATATTACATCTATGAGCCACAATGGATTAAAAACGTTCTGTACGCTGCCCACATGCAACAAAAAGCTTTATTAAACGGCCCTGCTATTAGTTTCTATACTTGCGTCCGCTGGCAGTTATGCGGACAGGAGACGTGGACGACGCTCGCGCGCCGGGCGCGAAAGGACGCGAGGATAACTATACTCCGGCCGGATCCAGCAACCGCTCTAGTTCTGCGGAAAAGCCGAAAACGATAAGGGCAGTAATATTCGACATCGGCGGCGTGATGGTAGGGCTGAAGTACGGGCGGCTGTACAAGTACGTCCTGTACGGCGCGAACGCGCTGCACCGCGCGATAATGCGCAAGGAGGACGACGCGGACAACTATGCCAGGCTCTACGTGAGCACGCGCAAGTTCAACGACGGCATGCTTGAGATAATCGGCGAGCTGAAGGCCGCAGGCTACAAGCTGCCGGTGCTCAGCAACGCAACGCACGAGAACATCCATGCGAACCGCAGGTTCGGCACGTACGACCACTTCCATCCGCATCCGCTGATACTCTCGGCCGATGTCGGTTTGGACAAGCCGGACAGGCGCATCTTCGAGCTGGCCGCGAGGCGCATAGGCCTGCGGCCGGAACAGTGCGTGTTCGTGGACGATAAGAAGAGGAACGTCGATGCCGCGAGGCAAGTAGGTTTCAATGCCATAGTTTTCAAGAACGCAAAGCAACTGAGGAAGGATTTGAAAAAACACGGTGTCAAAATTGGCTGAGGAGAAAGCGACTCGGGTCAATGAAGCCGAGAAGAACGTCTTCGAGATGCTGAACCCGCAGCTGCGCGCGACTCTGAAGAAGCGCTTCGACCAGCCGACCCTGCCGCAGAAGCTGGCCATACCTTCGATACTCGGCGGCAAGAACACGCTCGTGATTTCCGAGACGGGCAGCGGCAAGACCGAAAGTGTTATGCTTCCCGTCTTCTCGGCGCTGATGGAGAAGCAGCACAAACCAATAGCCGTTCTGTACATCACCCCGCTAAAAGCATTGAATCGAGATTTGATGGACAGGCTGATTTGGTGGGCGAACGAGCTGGGGCTCGAGCTGTCCGTGAGGCACGGCGACACCACGCAGCACGAGCGCCGCATGCAGATGGAGTTCCCGCCGCACATGCTGATCGTAACGCTGGAGACGCTGCAGCCGCTGCTGACCGCGAAGAACATTCGCGAGAAGCTGCGCAACGTCAAATACGTAATTCTGGACGAGGTGCACGAGGCCATCGAGAGCAAGCGCGGCATACAGCTGGCGCTCGGCCTGGAGCGGCTGCGGAAGCTGTGCGGTGACTTCCAGCTCATCATGCTCTCCGCGACCATCGGCTCGCCTGACAAGGTCGCCGCGTTCTTCGCCGCGGGCAAGGACGTGAACATCATACGCGCCGAGACGGCGAAACAGTTCGACATACGCGTGATCAGTCCGGAGCCGCGGCCCGGTGACGACGAGATAGCGCACGCCGTCTACACAACCGAGGAGACGGCAGCGCGGCTGCGCGCCATCATGGAATTCATAAAGTCGGCTCGCTCGTCGCTGACGTTCACGAACACGCGCGAGTTCGCGGAGATACTGGTCTCGCGCATACGCACGATCGACAAGAAGTTCCC
>JBDRGB010000037.1:0-2753 GCA_043818155.1 Candidatus Aenigmatarchaeota archaeon
TCTTGGCGCGAATGCTCCTGTATATCTTCCATATGCGGTCCATGTGGCACGCGAATTCCTCGGCCCCGCGCATGCCCGCGGGCTTCTGCAGCCCGAACGGCGCGTGGATGCTCACGTAGCCGAGCCTTCTCAGCCACGACAGCGAGCGTGCGTCCAGCCGCATGCCGAACAGCATCTCCTGCGAGAAGTTCAGCTCGATGCCGTCGATGTCGAGCTTGCGCGCGTACCGCAGGAGGTCGGCCGCGTTGCCGTTCTCGGCCCACCGCCATATGCTTCCGAGCGAGAAGCCGAGCAACCTTGCCATAACATTATTTTTGGACGCCGCATGTTAAATATTGATTTTCACCTGTTTCCCATATATAGCAGAACATGTCATGGACGATAACAATAAAAATAGCAACAGGAAACTAAATAAGGAATACCGTGTATCGCCAAGGCATCGCCGAGGCGGTCGTGTTAAGCATGTCTGACCTGAAAGAGAAAGTCGCCGGCAGGCTCGCGTCGCTGCGCGCGTTCCTGCACAGCGCCGAGTTCGCGAAGAGGGTCGAGAGCACATTCCTGGCCAGCAACACGGTCATAGCGTCCGTGGTCGCGCTGGCGTCGTACATATTCATATTCGGGCCCGGCGCGCACCCGACCGCCGAAACGTTCGTGATGTTCGTCGGCTTCTCCGCGGTGTGCTTCGTTGCCATGGATTTGATAGGCAGGTACGCGAACGAGCCGGACAAGTTCAACATCCGCTCGCTCAGGCTGTCCATGCTGGCGCTGATAGTCTCGCTGCTGATAGTGCGCTCGGTGGGCGTGCCGCAGGTGTTCGTGTTCGGCATGATATCGCTGCTGCTGATGTCGCCGCTCGTGTACGTGGTCCGCACAAAGTGGAAGATAAGCGGCCACCTGTACGCGTTCACGGCCGTGACGACAGTCATGTCCATTGTCAGCGCGTGGTTCACGCCGCTGTACCTGCTCATACCGCTGATCAGCTGGTCCAGGCTGAAGCTGAAAGCGCACACCGCGGGCCAGGTGATAGCCGGCGCAGTAATCGGGTTCGCCGTCCCCGTGACGATCGCAATCCTCATGAACCTCGTGCCGGTCGTCGCATAAATTTTCATCGGAAGTTTGGTTCCGTAATTGTATAGGACTACATACTGATATTCTGGAATAGGTCATATCGACATGAACAGGTCTGATTTAGCTGAAATTTTTGGAATAATGCTCGGAGATGGAAATCTTTACATCAAAGGAGACGCCTATCAAATCCGGATATCCGGCCATAAAAATCACGATAGGCCGTATCTTATCGATTACGTTAAACCTCTTCTTGAGAGGGCTTTCGGTGTTAAGGTTTATGAAAAATTCCATAAGACAAGAAATGAGATGTTTATCTGCGTAAATTCTAGGAAGGTCGCTGAAATATTGATGCAAAACGGATTCAATCCAGGAAGAAAAAAGACGAATAATGCCCGCATACCAAAATGGATAAAGGCGAACAAATCCTACGCCAAGAGGTGCGTTAGAGGACTTGTTGACACTGACGGGTTCGTGTATCCGATAAGACTGGGCTACAGCTATCCACGGATAGGATTTGTTTCCGGGATACCGACGTTGAGAGAAGACATCTCTAACATCATCGATTCTCTTGGATTTCATGTTTCGAAATGGACGTTGAGGAAGTCAGGATGGACGGGAGAAAAATCCGTTGGGCAGTGTACGATAAGCAGGCGAGAAGACGTCATGAAATTCTACAAAGAAATAAAGTTTAAGAACCCCAAATACGTTAAAGATTTTAAAAGATTCAAGCTCCCTTCGTCTAGCCCGGCCAAGAGGAACAAAACTTCCTGGTAAGATTCGAGCTTCTCGAGCTTGAGACAGGGGTTCAAATCCCCTAGGGAGCACACATTTTTCTTCGGCTTTTCGGCAGGAGCCGCAGCCAGAACGTCCGTTAACCGTCCCGGCAGCGGTCCAGCATCCGAGCCTTCGGTATGATTAACCTCTCGCTTCGCTGGATTAAAGCGTTTCTATTTTTTAGAACGAACTTTCTTTAATCTGGAATTGCAAATTTTATTATGCCGAAGTTCAAAGCCGTGCTGTTCGACAAGGACGGCACCCTGATAGATTCGATCGACAAGTACCACAGCTCCATAAACGCGGCGCTGCAGAAGTTCGGCATGCAGCCGTGGAGCCGCGAAACGTTCATACAACGGCTGTGGGGCAGGAAGTTCAGGCTGAACATAGACAGCATACTTTTCGACGTGCCCAAGGAGATGATGGAGGAGATATACGCGGAGTACAGGAAAAACCTGCCGCTTTTCGACGGGCTCGAGAGGATGTTCCCGTGGACGATGCCGACGCTCGAGATTCTGAAGGCGGCAAGCCTGAAGCTGGCCGTCGTGACTGGCACGGACAGGCTGGTCGCGCTCAAGATACTCGAGAAGTTCGGCATACTGCGTCAATTGGACCTGGTCGTGGGAGGGGACGAGGCCGAACCGAAGCCTTCGCCCGAACCGATACTGAAGGCGTGCAGCGAGCTCGGGCTGAATCCAGGCGAGGTGATGTACGTCGGCGACACGCGAGTCGACGCCGAGGCTGGCAAGGCCGCGGGCTGCGCGACCGCCATACTCACGACCGCGCTAAACGCCGTCGACCTGCAGGAAATAGGAGGCATTTTAATCGTCGACGATTTAAGTGAAATAATCTCCATAGTGATTTAGGAAGCAGGGGTCCGATAGTCTGGTCAATTCGGCTGGGCTTAGGTC
>JBDRGB010000038.1:0-3244 GCA_043818155.1 Candidatus Aenigmatarchaeota archaeon
TTCAAACCGCTGGCGCAGGAAATCCTGCGCAGGAAGCTTGGCATAACAATCATCTGCGAGTCGCCCGTGCTTGAGATGGATGCGCTGAGGATGAAGAAAATCTTCGAAAGCTTGGGATGCGTGTTCTGAGCGCGTTTTGAAAGGTTTATATCCTTTGCGGAGAAAATTCTATTTTGGTGGTTAAGTGTCCGTGGCCGCGGAAAGGAGACTCTATAGCGAACTGAACGAACTCGGAATAAAACCTTATGACGTGTCCAAGATAGAAGTAGCGGGCGAAGAGCTAATTTGCCACTTGTCAAACGGAATGCTTTTCAAATCAGACAGTCCTTATCTTGTCGAGCTCGCCGCGGAATCGAAGCTTAGGACCGCAGGCGAGAACCATCAGCTTAAGCATCTTTACGGCCTTGCCGTGGCGTACGGCGGCGAGGAGAGGCCTTTCAGCGTCTTCGCAGAGAATATGGCTTCGTCCAATCCAAGGAAGCGGTTGAATCTCGAGCGCGAACTTGAGAAGAGGCTGGGCGCGATTCCTTACGATACTATGCTGGCAGACAAGCTGTATGCCGAGCTCTCGAAGAACCTGACCTACACCGTACCTTTCAGCGACCTCGGGGGCATGAGCACAGAAAACAAGCTGAATATGCTGGCATTCATGTCCGAGGAAAGGAAAATCGGGTCGATGGCGCCGTTCATGCGCTGATCAAGTGCTCTTCTGGCGCTCATCTGACGTAGGAGGGGTTCGGTTCATCGCTGGAGTTGGGTCTCGGCACGAACTTCCTTATGTATTGCGCCATCCTGTTCTTGTCCAGCCTCAGCTTGAGCGAACTGACCGTGCACATCTTGGCCTTCTGTTCCCTGTTTTCCAATATGTACCTTATACTATCGTTAATCTTCTGTTCGTCCGCGAAAACGACGTTGTATATGCCGCGTTCGGGTATCTCATTGAGCAGCACGTCCGTCGGATCCTTGGCCTTCAATATCTTAGGCAATATGGGGCTGTTGTTCGAGTCGTCTTGCGAGTCGACGCCGAGGAAAGAGATGAACCCGAACTCTTTGGGGTCGCCTATGGAGAAATGCCAGTCCCACTTCTTTACGAACGCCCTAGCAGCCGGCCCGTATTTTTCCAAAAGCTTCCTCGTGTCCCGGCCGTCGAAATGGTTCGTCCTAAGCACATTCAGGCCGTTCCTGTAGTCGAAGTACGTGGTTATGCTGTTTATCCTGTACGAGGTGTCGGAATATTCCTTCGGCAGCAACAGGTACCTGCCCTCTTTCTCGGCGCGTGACAGCATCTCGTCATAGGTGCGCTTCGCTGGAGCAATCATTTCATTGTCTAACCTCCGTAGGATATCCAGCTCCTTGTTCATTACCGGCATGTATTCTTTGGCGACTGCCGTCAGTTCGGCCATCTTCTGCAGGTTGTTGGAAACTATGGTCAGGAATTGCCCAAGCATGCTCGCGCTCCTATCGTCCTGCGCATAGCCAGACAGCCATGTCTGGTCCCAAAGCACGCCCATCGGCGGTATGGACAGGCGATATAGGTCACTTTCGTCGTACAGCACTTCCCGAAGCGTATCCAACCTTTCCTTAGGCACGTTCATACTGTCAGCCTCATGCTCAATAAATTAATACTCCGATATAGTTTTAAACCTGATAAAAGTGTCATCGAAGAACTCTCGACTTGAAGATAATTATATTGGACAAGGTTATATATAAGTTTTAACAGGCCGTTCCAGCCGCAAACGGGTTCACGCATTTAACCGCGTGGGACAAGAATTTCTTTTTAAGAGCAGATTGTATTATTGTAAAGGGTGTGAGGCTGGCTGTCATGAAGAAGTTCGAGTTCCTTGACATAAGCACGGCGGACGTGGCCGCGGCGGCGTACGGCCGCACGCTGGAAGAGCTGTACGCGAACGCGGCGATGGCGCTCATGGAGATCGTCACGGACACCCGGAAGGTCAAGGAGGCGAAGGAACGGAGGTTCGAGGTGCGCGGCCACGACTTCAAGGCGCTGATGTTCAACTGGCTGAACGAGGTGCTGTACGTGAGCACGTCGGAGGGCATGCTCTTCTCCAAGTTCCGCGTGGACATCGACGAGCGCACGCTTGTTCTGAAGGCCGTATGCTGGGGCGAGAAGCTCGACAGGAAGAAGCACGACATGCGCGGCGAGGTCAAAGCGGTCACGTACCATAGGATGGAAATACGCAAGGACGGAGACTACTACCGCGCGCAGGTCATCTTCGACGTCTGAAAGCTGCCGCTAGCCCTTTGCTACGGCCATCGGCCGCAATTTCGCGACGATCCGCGCGATGCCGGTGCTCTCGCACACGCGCACGACCTCGTCCACGTCCTTGTACGCATCAGGCGCCTCTTCGGCCATGACCCGCCAGTTCGCCGCCTTGCTCAGGATGCCGGCGTCGAGCAGCTTCTTCGCGATGTCCTGGCCGCGAACGTCCCGCAGCATCTTAGTGCGGGATGCCGCGCGTCCGGCGCCGTGCGCCGTCGAGTAGAATGTCTCCTTCGCGGTTTCCGTGCCCACCAAGACATACGACGCAGTGCCCATCGATCCTGGAATAAGTACGGGCTGCCCCACGGCGCGGTAGTCCGCAGGAATGTCCGGATGGCCTGCGGGGAAAGCGCGCGTCGCGCCCTTGCGGTGCATGTACACCTTCCGCTTCTGCCCGTCGATGTCGTGCTCCTCTATCTTGCCGATGTTGTGCGCCACGTCGTACACCACTTCGATGCCGGCGTCCGCCTCGCTCGCGCCGAGCGTTTTCTGTATGCTCTCGCGCACCCAGTGCATAATCATCTGCCTGTTGGTCCATGCGAAGTTCGCGCCGCATGCCATCGCTGCGAAATAATCGTCGCACTCCTTCGTGCCCGCGGGCGCGTAGATGAGTTCGCGGTCAGGCAGGCTGCGTATCTCGTTGCGGAACCTGCTCTCCAGAATCTGCAGGTAGTCGGTGCACACCTGGTGACCCAGCCCCCGCGATCCGCTGTGGATCATGAACGTGACCTGGCCTTCGCCGGTTATCCCGAATGCCCGCGCGACGTCCGGCAGGAACACGCGCTCTACGCGCTGCACCTCCAGGAAGTGGTTGCCGGCGCCCAGGCTGCCGAGCTGCGGCGCGCCTCGCTTCATGGCCTTGCCGGACACCTTGCCTGCGTCCGCGCCCTTCAGGCACCCGCGCTCCTCCAGATGCTCGATGTCGCGCTTGGTGCCGTAGCCGTTCTCCGCTGCCCAGACCGC
>JBDRGB010000039.1:0-2328 GCA_043818155.1 Candidatus Aenigmatarchaeota archaeon
TATTAAGCCAAGCCCGACGAATTTATCCTAAGGTGGTTTTATCCGGACTGTTTCGGAGAGGTTCAACATACGCGTGGAGAACATAGTGGCTTCGGCCTCGTTCGGCGTGAAGATACGGCTCGAGAAGGTCGTGTCCAAGGCGGACGGCATAGAGTACGAGCCCGAGCAGTTCCCCGGGGTGGTGTACAAGATGAAGGACCCGAAGGCCGCGGCACTCATCTTCGGCAGCGGGAAGATAGTCTGCACGGGGGCGCGCAGCATCACGGACGTCAAGGCCGTGTTCGCGAAGGTCGTCGAGGTGGTCACCAAGTCGGGCGTCACCGTGCCGAAGGAATACAAGATGCAGGTCGAGAACATAGTGGCGTCAGCGAAGCTGGAGGGGACGCTGAACCTCGACAAGATCGCGTTCAACCTCGAGAACTCCGAGTACGAGCCGGAGCAGTTCCCCGGGCTGGTCTACCGGATGAAGGACCCGAAGGCCACGTTCTTGCTGTTCGGCAGCGGGAAGGTGATATGCACGGGCACGCGCAACGTCAAGGATGTCGGCATAGCCGTCGAGAAGGCCTCGAGGAAGCTGAAGAGCATCGGCGCGATGGTGAAGCCGAAACGCCAGCCGGAGATCCCGTAGGAAGGGAAAGGCCGATTGCGAGATAAAGGACATCGGCGAGATTCTGAAGGTCGTTTAGTTTTTTATATTTATACCCTTCCGCGGTCGAGGTTCCGCAGAGCCACGCTGGCGTGGACGGAAGGAAATCGTTTAACCGTGCCGGTGGTGGCATCTGCTATTAAGCGCGCGACACATAATTTCTTTCAGATGGGGGTTTATGGACTTCAAATCGACATTATCGAAGTACGGCAAAGACGACGTCGTTTTCAGCCAGCACGCCCTGCGCCAGATGTCCGACAGGAACCTGGAAGTCAAATTCGTGCTGGACAAGCTGTTCGACGTGAAAAGCATCGCGTTCGAGCAATGGAACGAAGGAAACAGGACCTTCAAAATAGTTTACAAACATTCAGGAACGTACTCGATAGTGATCGTAGCGTCGCCGCATGGCGGAATTTTAACAGTCGTGACAGTGTACAAGACCAATAAAGCCGTCCAGAAGCTGATAGAGAAGGGGGGAGCAATCCACATAATGAAAAGGATTTAATATGCGGGCTAGAAGTATTAATTAAAACAAGGTTGATTTGATGGCAAAGTTCGAATACGACAGCAAATCGGACATACTTTATGTCTTCAAGGAGGGGGAGAAGTCCAGGTTCAGCATAGAGTTTTTCGAAAATTTCATAGTAGACGTAGGGGAAAACGGAAAAGTCGTAGGGCTGGAAATACTGAACGCCTCAAAGGAATTAAAACTCGCCAAAAAGGAGCTTGAAAAGGTCGATGCTGCCGAAATTGCAACAGTATTAAACAACAAGTTCTACGGAGTCAATTACACGATACATTTCAACAAGGTTACACTCGAAAGCGAGCTTAGGATTCCGCAGGTCGCAGCGACCCATACCGGGCTGAAGCGCTAATCGTAACCCTTTTAACCTTAACTATCCACTCTGCAATCAGGTGCAGCGGTATGTTCGAGTTGCTAGCGGCCTTGGCGCCGTTCGCGGCGCTTCTGCTGTACGCCCTCACCGGCAGCATCGTCCGGCTCTTCTTTGGAATCTACAAGGCTTACAGCTCGATCCCCTTCCCAGAGTTCTCGCTAAAGAGGATGGCTGTGGAGGTGGTCGTCGGCATCGTGTTCGGCGCGTTCGGCGGAGCCATGCTCCAGGAGATGGGCGCGCTCAAGATGGCAGTCGGCGTCGGCACGGTGGCGTCCTCGCTGCTCGGCCCGAACGTCATCGAGCTGATTACGAAGAAGTTCGGCTGGTCGAAAAATATCGACATCGTGGTCACAGAGCAGCAGCTGCACATGGCCGACCTGAACCTCCGCCAGATAGCCGCGATGCAGCACGCCAGGGAGCGCGGCCGCATAACGAACGACGAGTACCAGAGGCTGAACGGGGTGACGCACGACATCGCGAAGTACGAACTCGCCGCGCTCGTGAGGAAGAAGAGGATGATGCGGACGGGGAGCACGAAGGACGTGTTCTACGCCGCGATGTGAGCGGATTTTGCTCGCACGGGAATCGGGTGAAATACGGGTGACCTTTTTTCGGGTGAAAGCATCGCCCGATTATCACCCGATTAAAAAGCGGCCGCCCGGCGGCATTCAGAAACAGTTCAGCCATCCTGCCGGTTTTTGTAATATTCGTCGAGCCCTTTGCCGACGCCCAGGCTCTCTATGGTCTTGCTGAACCTTCCGCTCGCCTTGTAGAGCGCGACGGGCA
>JBDRGB010000040.1:0-8143 GCA_043818155.1 Candidatus Aenigmatarchaeota archaeon
CCGGAGCGGGATTTGGACTCGCAAGGACTCCTTTGGAATCGGCATGCCGTCGTGCGGCACGCGCTAGACCGCCTCGTGCCTGGAGATGAACCACCACTTCGTCAGCTCTATGAGCGTAACGTTCAGGAAGCCCAGGCCGAGCACCAGCGCCCAGTCCGACCACGCGAGAGGGACCGTGTCCAACAGCAGCTGCAGCGGAGGCGCGTACACCGCGGCAACGAGCATCGCGAAGCCGAACCCTACGGACGCGAGCAGCAGCTTGTTCGACAGCAGGTCCGTACGCCATATGTTGCTGCGCAGGCTCTTGCACGAGAACACGTATAACAGCGAGTCTATGGCCAGGCAGGCGAACATCATCGTGCGCACGTGTCCCATGCCGGCCCCGCGCGAGCCGTTCGACAGCAGCCACATGAAAACCCCGAACAGTATCGCGTCCGTTGTCAGCCCTATCATGAATATTATCGCCTTCATCTCCCTGGTCAGCAGCGGCGCGTCGTGGCGTTCGGGCTTGTGCCTCATCACGTCCTTCTCCCTGGGCTCGAACGCGAGCGCTATGCTGGGCAGCCCGTCCTCGATGAGGTTCACCCAGAGTATCTGCGCGGCCGTAACCGGCAGAGGCAGCCCGGCCAGCACGCTGCCTCCCACGAGCACCACCTCCGTGAACGAGTCCGACAGCAGGTACGTCACGACCTTGCGTATGTTGTCTATTATCACCCTTCCCTCCTCCACGGCCGCGACTATGACCGAGAAGTCGTCCTTCAGCAGCACGAGGTCAGACACGTCCTTGGCCAGGTCCGTGCCCGAGCCCACGGCCACGCCTATGTCGGCCTGCTTCAGCGCCGGCGCGTCGTTCACCCCGTCCCCTGTCATGGCCACGACCTCCCCGTTGGCCTGCAGCGCCCGCACTATCCGCAGCTTCTGCGCCGGTTCGACGCGCGCGTACACCCGCACCGACTTCGCCCTGTCCGCAAGCTCCGGGTCCGACAGCCCTTCCAGCTCTGTTCCTTCCATGACGTCCGCCTCCGCTACGTCCATGCCTATGCCCTTTGCAACGGCCATGGCCGTAAGGCGGTTGTCGCCGGTTACTATGACGGGCTTCAGCCCGGCGCGCCTGCACCTGCCTATCGCGTCCCGCACGCCCGGCCTTATCGGATCTTCGAGAGATATGAAACCCGCGAACACCAGGCCGCCGATGTCCGAGTGCTTCAGCGAACGCGAGCGCACGCCGTCCTTGTAGGCCGCTGCGAGCACGCGCATCCCCATGCCCGTCGTCTCGTCAAGGCGCCTCCGCATCCCCTGCATGAGCAGCCTGTTCATCCTCCTCCTTTTGCCGTCGAAGTCCACGTAAGCCGATTTGCTGAGCAGGAGTTCTGGCGCGCCTAGCACGTGAAGGACGCGCCTGTCCGTTTTCGTCCGGCGGAGCGAGGCCGAGTATTTTTTCGTGGGATCGAACGGCAGCCCTGCGAGCATGGCCATATCGGCGTCGACCGCCGCGCGCGTTATGCCGGCCCGGCCCGCCGCAAGCACGAGCGCGCGGTCAGTCGGCCTCCCAGAAACCTTCCACGCCGAAACCGGGGCGCGCGGGTTCTCCACGACCGCCTCGCTGCACGAGACCGCTATGCGCATCGCCAGCGCGTGCGACGAGCCGCCCGAAGCGGCCGCCTTCAGGCCGCGGCCGTCGCCGAACGCAAAGCGCCTTGTTGCCGTGGTTATCGAAGCGACGTCCATCCTCGCCTCGGTGAGCGTGCCGGTCTTGTCCGTGCAGATGACGGACGTGGAGCCGAGCGTCTCCGCCGAGGCCAGGCGTCGCACCAGCCCCTTCCTCTTCAGTATCCGCTGCGCGCCTATCGCGAGTATGACCGTCATGGCCACGGGCAGGCCTTCGGGTATCGCGGCCACGGCCACTGCCACGGAGGTGACGAACATCTCGCCGAACTCGGCGCCGCTGAGCATGCCCTCGACCAATATGCCCGCGCATATCGCCAATATCACTATGCCTACGACCCTGCTGAAATTCGCCAGCTTGAGCTGGTATGGAGTCTGCTCCTCCTTCGACTCTTTCAGCATGCCGGCGATGTCCCCCATCTTGGTCGACGGGCCTGTGGCTGTCACCACCGCGCGGCCATGCCCCGACTCCACCAAGGCGCCCATGTACACCATGTTGTCCCTGTCCGCGAGCGGCGTGTTCGCCGGCAGCGTTTTCACGCTCTTGTCCGCAGGCAGCCATTCTCCGGTGAGCGCGGATTCGTTGACTTTCAGCTCCCGCGCGTCGACCAGCCTGGCGTCGGCCGGTATCTTGAAACCCGGCTTCAGCACTATCACGTCGCCCGGCACGAGCTCCTCCTGCGGCACCTCCCTCTCCACGCCGCCGCGCACCGCGAACGCCTTCACTTTCAGGACGCGTTTCAGTTCAGCCAGCGCGTTGGACGCCTTGTTCTCTTGCATGTATCCTATGGCCGTGTTGAGCGCAACGGCCGCGAATATCACTACGGCGTCCGTGTACTCGCCCAGAAAAACAGTTACCATGCCGGCCAGCGCGAGTATGTATATCATCGGGCTCTTGAACTGCGCGACAAAAAGTCCAAGGCCTTCCAGCCGCTTCTCATCGGGAAGCTTGTTCGGCCCAAACTTTCTCCGGCGCAGAACCACATCGGCTTCGCCCAGCCCGCGCGCGGCATCGGTCCGAAGCTCCCCTATGACGTCTCTCGCCGGGATGCTGTGCCAGTCCTTCGATTCGACTTGCGTCGCCGATGTTTTTTCCACAATTCTATTTGCATTCGGCACAAAATATTTATGCCAGTCTCGGGAAAGAAAGAGGCGCCCGGAGCGGGATTTGAACTCGCAAGGACTTTCGTCCGACAGCTTGCCACAATTTATAGCGGGCTGTTGCCATACCGGGTTAGGCGATCCGGGCTTGCCTTCAACTGTAATTTGTTTCGCCCGTTTTTATTTATATGCCTCGGCTTCGCATGCTTTGCGGTGCGGTGGCATCTGCAAAAATATATTCTGAAAAATATGTTTCAGAAACATTCTTTCCAAGAATACAATTCGAGAGAAAACCCCTAAACGAAAAACGGAAAACGCACCACGGAAAACGAAGACGGCGGGCGGCAACAAATATTAATGTCTGGAACCCAATAATAACATATCGAAAGCTGTTTTCGGACGGATTTCGAAATGAAAACGGGTGGGATTTGAAATGCCAATAACAGTGAAGGACATCGGCGACATGTTCGGGAAGGACGTGTTCACCAACAAGGGCTTCTACGCGGGCAAGGTCTCCGACCTCGAGTTCGACCTATCTCGCTTCAAGATACGCTCGGTCGTGATCGAGGCGGCGAAGGGCGGGGTGCTTGGGAAGATGGTCGGCGGGCGCAAGGGCGTCATAGTGCCGTACCCGATGGTCCAGGCCATAGGCGACGTGGTGCTGATAAAGCACATCACGAGCATGCCCGAGGCCGAGGCCATGGAGCAGACGCAGGCCTGAACCGCCGCTCCTTGAGCAGTACGGACGGCCTGCCACAGCGGGCAGCCTAGGCAGCCTGTCGCGGCCTATCCTAAGGAAACCTAAGGAAACAGAAGGTGGCAGCCGCCGCTTTCGACGCGGCAGGCCGCAAGCGGTCGGTGGCCGTATCTATAAAAAGTCCCCAATCGCGTCTCGCGTATCGAGCTTCGCGCTTCTCCCTTACGTCCTACCAGGATTCTTCCTCTTCCTCGTCAAGCAGCGGATCCCAGACATCTTCGTCCATGCTACCATCGCCTCTTTTGCGGTTTTCCCTCCTTGGGTGTGAACCCATCTCCCGCAAAGAACCAACCGGGAGACCAAAGTGCTTTGTCGGCGTGTCAGTTAGTTGCCAGGGTCGTGCATCCATACTATCTTATGACGTCTATGCCCAGCGCCTGGCTGATTTCCTTGATCACCGGCTTCTCGAAGCTGACAGGCCCCAGTATGTACGGGGACTTGACCCCGGTTATTATGCTGATGACCTGTATCTTGCCCTCGAAGTCCGGCAGTATCCTGGCCCCCCAGAACACCTGCGCGCTCGGGTCGAGGTTCTGGGCGACCGTCTCGCCTATCAGGTTTACCTCGTCCAGGCGCATGTCCGGCCCGCCAGTGATGTGGATCAGCGCGCCTGCCGCGCCAGTATAGTCCACCTCGAGCAGCGGGTTCATCAACGCCTTTGCTATGGCGTCCTTCGCGCGGTCGCTGCTGTTGCTCTCCCCGACGCCTATCGCAGCCACCCCGCCGGCGTGCATCACCGCGCGCACGTCAGCGTAGTCCAGGTTGACCAGGCTAGGCAGAGTTATGGTCTCCGTTATGCCTTTGACCATCGCCGCGATCAGCTCGTCCGCGACCGCGAACGCGTTCTGTATGGCCATGTTGCCCGCGTACTTCAGCAGCTTGTCGTTCTCGATCACGATCGCCGTGTCGCACACTTGCCTCAGCGCGGCCAGCCCGTCCTCCGCCTTCGAGATCCTCGACCCCTCGAGCTTGAACGGCATGGTCACGACCGCTATGACTATCGCGCCCTGCTGCTTCGACATCTCGCATACCACGGGTATGCTGCCCGTCCCTGTGCCTTTGCCAAGGCCGGCGATGGCGAACACCAGGTCCGCTCCAGCTATAGCGTCCTTTATCTCGTTCCTGCTCTCCTCCGCGCACTTCTTGCCAATCTCCGGATACCCTCCGCAGCCGAGGCCGCGCGTCAGCTCCTTCCCGATCAGGATCTTCTTGTCCGCCTTTCCGACGGCAGGGTGCTTCGCGTCTGCGTTCATCGATATCGTGCTCGCGCCTTCCACGCCCATCTCGGTCAGGCGCGTGACGGCGTTCTGGCCTGCGCCTCCGCAGCCCACGACCACGATCTTCGCCTTCTTCACCGCGAAGCCGAACTCCTGCTCGGCCAGCTTGTAGTAGTCCACGTTGGCATAAGTAGCACCAGAGGTGCTTTCCAGTCTGTTCCTCTGCAGCGTGTCGCCGACAGAGTCTTTGCCAAGAGCGTTCTTTATTATCGAATCCATGTTTTCATCCTCCAAACGACCTTTTTTGCTTGTTCCCTCCGTTTTGTCTTCATGCAAACTATATTTTGCACAATCGAAAACCGCTTATATAGTCTTCGACTATGTTATCTTACCAGAAAACGCAAGAGAGAATTAACCGTAACGAGAACGTGACCCCACGAAAGCAAAAGAGTTAATTCATCTTTCGCGAACTGCTTATAAATCGTTTTGTATTCTGCCGACTATATTTCTCCTTATTGTAATCCATAAAGCACTCTATATTGTAGACAATATAGACCATCATATGACGTGCGACATTGTACGCATATGACGTGCCGCGCGTTCGGGTCGGCGTGCTCGCCGCGCGGGCCGCGATGCGGCCGGGCACTTGCCGCAGGTGACGCGGTCGGTGCTTGCCCGGCTGCCGGGCTTCCGGGATGCCGCACCACGCTCCGCAGGCCCGTTTTTGGAAAACGGCCGGCGTTATTCCACATTCCCGCCGTTTGCAGGCCATTACTCCCGGAATACCACAAATAAAATAAGGAACGGAAGCGATATTATCAGTATGGCCGGTCATCATGAGGTCGTGATAGCTGACGAGATCGAAAGGCAGGAGTGGGGCCGCGGGGAGTCCAAGGGTTTCCCCGTCATACACCTCGACGACGCCATAGAGATAGCAAGGCGCGTGAAGGAGCTCGGCAGCGCTGCCGACGTGCCTGCCATGGAGCGCGTGCTCGGGATCCGCGGGGGCGCCCTGGCGAGGAAGCTCGCCTCAGCGCGGCGTTGGGGGCTGATCGAAGGCAAGGGCCAGCTGCGGCTGACGAACCTGGCCAAGGACATGTTCTTCTACGTGAGCGAAGACCAGCCCGCTGCGGCGAAGATACGCGCGTTCCTGGGCGTGCCGATGTTCCGGGAGCTTTACGAGATGTTCAGCCGCGAGGGCATCCTGCCTAAGGACGAGCTGCTGCGCAACCTCATAGTAGCCAGATACGGCACCAACGAGCGCGACGCGTCCACCCTCACGAACATAATTAAGCGCTCGGTGTCCACGTTCATCCCGCTGCTGAAGCCGAACTCGCCTTACCTGGAGCCGAGGCCGGCGCTCGTGGCCGAACCGGGCAAGGTACGGGAGCCCGAACAGCCGTCCAAGCCGTCCCCGCATGCCGCTCAGACAACCCAAGCCTCTCCGGACACGCGCATGCTGTACGACGCTGCCCGATGCATCGGCAGGATGGAGGAGATGTCGAGGAAGTCCGAAGTGGTCCGTCCGACCAAGGACGAGCTGCTTGCCCTGCTCACGGACATGCTTGGTATATCCGCGGGCTTCAGCAGGCTGAACCACCTGCTGCGGATAACAAAGGAGGAGCTGAGGTCAGGAGACGTGGACGTTCTCACTGCCTTGAAGCGGCTGAAGTTCTTCTCGCAGAGTCTGGAGGAGGACTGCAACCTGAAAGCCGTCGAGTAGCCGTCATGCCTGGCGCTTCTTCGAAGCTGCCTTTTCTATCCTGGCGTTTAGGCTGGCTTCGCCACGCGGATCGACCGCATAAGTCAACATGGGCGTGAGCGGGTCCAGGATGTCCAGCTCCAGGTTGGATGCGCGCACCCTCTCGTTGTAGATGCCGATCATGCTGCCAAGCTGTCCCGATGTGACGCCTTGCTTCAGGTATGGTATGTCTATGTGAGCTATTCTCAGTTCTCTGAGCCTTGCCTTGATTTTTTCATGGTCGGCGGTGATGTTCCGACAATAGGCCCGCGGGCTGAATATGGAGAACTGCCTTTCCCTGTCCATGTAGGCGCCGACAGTGCCCCCCGTCAACATCTTCACCATGTCAGCTAGGTCGTAGGAACCGAAGAAGCTGTTGAAATACACGCTTCCTGTGGCGACCTTTTCGCCCTCGAACACGGCCTGGACCAAGTCTATGGAACCGAGGAATATCTGCCGGCTGCCGAACGTGTCCTTTTCGAAATATAGCAGCGGGGCAAGCGCCGGTTCCATGCGTGCGTAGTGTATCTTGCCGGTTGCATTGATGTTGGCATAGTCCTCGGTTTCGTACAGTCTAACGTGCTCCGACCTGAAGTACGGGTCAATCGGCGTCCAGAAATCCGAGAACTCCTTTGGCACCTTTACCATGAAAGAAGATACGGGGCTAAAGGATTTAAGAGATGCGCACCATCATACGGCCGCGCGGGCCGACCGCTGTAACATTTAAATATCCCGCAGTCGCAATCTATGAAAGGTGTCGAATGTGAAGGGTGAATGCCAAAATATACGCGGATCCTAGACCCTGTTCAGCCCGACCGACAGACACCGCAAAGGAGGATTGATGACCATGGCTAGCGAGAAGACTGCGAAGACGACGAAGAAAGTTGCGGTCGTGGACCGCGCCATAGGCGAGGACAATTTTACCGAGATAGGCGAGATACTCGCCGGCCGCAAGGCGGGCAGCGTCAGCATACGCGGGTGGCTCTACCACAAGCGCTCGAGCGGCGGGCTGCTGTTCCTGACCATGCGCGACCGCACGGGCATGCTGCAGTGCACGCTCAGCCGCAAGACCGACCCGGCACTGTTCGACGAGGTCGAGAAGCTCCAGGACGAGTCCGTCTTGGCGATTGACGGCGACGCGAAGCCGGACAAGCGCGCGCCCGGAGGGCACGAGCTCGCGGTCAGCCGCGCCGATGTCATCTCCGCGGCGGAGCCTGACTATCCCATAGCGAAGAAGGAGCACGGGCCCGAGTTCCTGCTGGACCAGCGGCACCTATGGCTGCGCGACCCGAAGATGCAGGCCATGCTCAAGCTGCGGTCGGCGGTCATGAAGATAGCCCGCGACTGGCTGCTCGACCACGGCTACATCGAGTTCCAGTCCCCGATATTCATGTCCGCGGCGTGCGAAGGCGGCTCCACGCTGTTCACCGTGGACTATTTCGGCAAGCCTGCATACCTGACGCAGAGCTGGCAGTTGTATGCCGAAGCGGCGATAGCCAGCATCGGCAAGATCTTCACGATAGCGCCAAGCTTCCGCGCCGAGAAGTCGCGCACACGCAGGCATCTGTCAGAGTTCTGGCACCTCGAGGTTGAGGAGCCGTTCCAGGACTTGGAAGGATTGATGCGCATGGAGGAGGAGTTCGTGTCGCACATCTGCCGGAC
>JBDRGB010000041.1:0-4085 GCA_043818155.1 Candidatus Aenigmatarchaeota archaeon
CTTGGCGAGGCTGTCGAGCACGCACGCGTTCTCGTGCGGCCGCCATCCGGCGAGCTTGTCCACCTTCGTCGCCGCGACCACGAACGGCGTCTTGAACTCGCGCAGCATAGCGATGCTCTCGTCGGTCTGCGGCTGGAAACCTGAAGTTATGTCAACGACCAGTACGGCAAGGTCGGCCACGCTACCGCCGCGCTTGCGCAGAGTCACGAACGCCTCGTGCCCGGGCGTGTCTATGAAGAGCAGGCCCGGTATCTCGATGCCGGTCTTCAGGCTGCCGGCCAGCGGGCCGCACGCCTCGATTATCGCGGCTATCGGTATGAAGCTTGCGCCGACCTGCTGCGTTATGCCTCCGGCCTCGCCGATCTGCACGCTGCTGCCGCGTATGCTGTCCAGCAGCAGGGTCTTCCCGTGGTCCACGTGACCCAGGACCGTTACTATCGGCTGACGGATCTTCTGCGCTGCCATACGAATCGCCGGCGTTTGAAATATAATGAATGATATGCCTTTTTCTGCTTATTTATTGGATTCTGTTTCATGGCAGAGTGCGACGTGAAAATACGCCGGGCGACAGCGGACGACGCGAAGGGAGTGACGGACGTCATAGCGGCGATCGTCGACGAGGACAAGTACACGGTGATGCGCAAGTTCAGCGAGGCCGATGAGAGGGAATACATACTGGGCCTTTCACACAGAGAGAAGATATTCGTCGCCGACGCGGCCGGGAAAATCGTAGGGATGCAATCTCTCACCCTGGAGCACAAGTACAGCGACAAGATGGCGCACGTGGCAACGATGGGCACATGGATAATCGACGGCTACAGGCGGATGGGCATAGGCAGTATGCTCGCGTCCGAGAGCATCAGGTTCGCGAAAGAGCAAGGATACGAGAAGGTGGTGATAGAGGTCATCGAGGACAACGGGCCAGCGCTCGGGTACTATTCCAAGCTCGGGTTCGAGAAGGCCGGGCTGCTGAGAAGGCAGGTCAAGCTGCACGGCGAGTACAGGGACCATGTCGTGATGGAGCTTTTCCTCTAGCCGACCCGGCGGCCGCGGCGCAGCGATAAAGTAATCAATCACAAACGCAATAGATTAACTAGTGATGGGAATGATGACGATGCAGGAGATGGAGCCGCTCGCGCTGTGCATCGTTACTCAGCAGATGTTCGACAGGAGCTTCCGCACAGGGTTCTGTGACAACACGCTCCTGCGCGACCGCGACCAGAGGATGGAGCCGGATATCATGCGCATGAAGCGCGAGATGAACTCCGGCATGACCGAGCGCAAGTACCTTGAGGGACACAAGGCCAGCATAATCAACAACCTGGACAGGATAATCGCGCTCGTCCCGAGGTACGCGAAGGCCGACGTGCACGGCGCCGAGGCCGTGGCGAAGAACGGCAAGGACATCATGCGCAACGTGCTGGCCGCGGAAAGCTTCGAGGAGATATCCGGCATGGACGCCGAGTTCAAGGGCAAGATAACGCTTGCCGTTTACGAGCTGTTCGTCAGGCATTCTAAGATGACGCAGCGGTGAGCGCCGCAACGCGCGGCGAGGGGGTACACGGACATGATGAACGAAGACGTCAACAACGAGGTAGACAGGCTGAAGGCTAGGAAGGTTGAGCTCTCGAACAGGATGAACATGACCACGAGCTTCGACGACAAAGAGGAGATAAAGGAGGAGATAGACAGGCTCAACGCGCAGATAGCGATGCTCGAGAAGTTCAAGCTCGAGTGAGCGCGCGCTGGGATTCGGAAATTTTTCTGGTGGGACGGGCATGCCGGCAGCGAAGAGGACGCGGAGGAGGAAGAGGACGTACGAGTTCTGGACAGACCAGATAGCCGGCAAGGCCGTGAACCGCAAAAAGTTCCTCTACACAGACGAGCGTACGCCGAAGTTCAAGGAGTTCGTTGTCAAGACGTCCGCGTCAGTGTCGGGCGTGCTGCACATAGGGAGGCTGAGCGACACAATACGCGGCGAAGCCGTTGCGCGGTCGCTGCTGGACGCTGGCGTGCGCGCGAAGCTCATCTGGGTCGCGGAGGACATGGACCCGATGCGCAAGATTCCCGATGGCGTGCCCGCGAGCTATGCGGAGTACATAGGCGCACCCGTCACTGACATACCGGACCCGTGGGGCTGCCACAAAAGCTACGCGGAGCACCACGTTTCCAAGTACTTCGAAACGCTCGACGATTTCGTCGGCTTGAAGATGGCCAAGTTCTCGATGCGAGAGGAGTACAAGCGCGGCAAGTTCAACCCGTACATACGGAAGCTCATGCGGTCGGTCGAGGAGCTCGTGAACATACAGAACAAGTACAGGCGAACAAAGCTCAGCGCGGACGCGTGGAACCCGTGGACGCCGATATGCGGCAACTGCGGCAAGATAATAACAACGCGCGTCACCGATTTCGCGGCTAGGAAGGTTCAGTACAAATGCATGGACTATGCGTTCGAGAAGCACACGGCCAAGGGCTGCGGCCACGAGGGCGAGAACGACCCGCTGAAGGGCGAAGGGAAGCTGATGTGGAAGGGCGAGTGGGCCGCGCAGTGGGCCAGGTGGAAGGTGGCGTCGGAGGGCGCGGGCAAGGAGTATCAGGTGCCTGGCAGCGCGTTCTGGGTTAACGCTGAAATATGCGAGCGCGTGCTGGGCTTCCCGGCGCCGGTGCCGATATTCTACGAGCATCTGATTATAGACGGCCAGAAGATGTCCGCGTCCATAGGCAACGTCGTCTACCCGGCAGACTGGCTGAAGCGCGCGCCGGCCGAAGCGCTGAGGCTGCTTTTCCTGAAGGACCCGATGCGCACGCGCGACTTCAAGTGGGAAATACTGCCCGCGCTTTTCGACGAGCTCGACGACCTGGAGCGCGTCTACTATGGGAAGAAAAAACTGCGCGACGAGCGCGACGCGTACAACGCGAAGCGGTTGTTCGAGATTGCCAGCCTGAAGAAGCCGGCGAAGGCGTACGTGCCAAAGGTCGCGTTCAGCACCCTGGCGGAGCTCGCTAAGACGGCCCCGCGCCAGAAGCGCGTGGAATTCCTTTTGAAAAAGGTCAAAGAGCTCGGCCTCGTCCGCGAGGTCACGCCGCAGCTGAGGAAACATATAGCGGAGAGGCTCGCGTTTGTAGACGCGGCCGCCCCCGCACAGACCGTGCAGCCGCAGAAACAAAGGCTCTCGGATTCCGACAAGGATATCGTCAGGAAGCTAATCGCCGCGATCGAGCGCGAAAGCGACGCGGAGAAGCTGCAGTCGGAGATATTCGACATCGCCAGGTCGAGCGGCATGAAGCTTCCCGACTTTTTCAGGATTGTGTACCGCGTCCTGTTCGGCACGGACCGCGGGCCTAGGCTCGGCCAGTACATCGTCGACGCCGGAAGGAAGGAGATAATCGGCAAGATGAAGGCGGCTCTTGAAAATTAAAATTCCTGCGGATGGAATGATTAATATGGGCATATTCTCGGACACGGAATCGGGCGTCTTCGCGAACGAGGAGGTGCTTTCGACGGAGCACCTGCCGGACGCGCTGCCGCACCGCGAAGGCGATATCCAGCAGCTCGCGCACAACATCAAGCCGGCGGCGCGCGGCAGCAGGCCGCAGAACACCTTCGTGTTCGGTCCGCCCGGCATAGGCAAGACCGCGGTCGTCAGGTACGTGTTCCGCGAGTTCGAGGAATACAGCGAGGCCGTGCGCTGCGTGTACGTGAACTGCTGGGACTTCCGGACGAGCGCGTCGCTGCTGACGCAGGTGATAATCGAGCTCGGGGTGTTCGTGCAGCGCCGCGGCTGGAGCAGGGACGAGATAATGCAGAAGCTGGTGGAGGCGCTGAACAAGCGCGCGAAGGCGCTGGTGGTGTGCCTGGACGAGGTGGACCAGCTCGACCCCGACGCGCTGTACGACCTGCTGCGCATAAACCAGTACGTGCGCACGCCCGTGGGCATAGTGTTCGTGTCGAACAACCCGCACGTTTTCGCCAAGGCCGAGCCGCGCATACGCAGCAGCCTGGGCGTCGAGGAGGTCGAGTTCAAACCGTACACCTTGGACGAGATGAAGGACATACTCGGACGACGTGCCAAGGACGCATTCCG
>JBDRGB010000042.1:0-16869 GCA_043818155.1 Candidatus Aenigmatarchaeota archaeon
AAATTATAAAGTGAATTATGTATATACTACTGCTACGAAGACTCCTTTCTATAGAGGTGGAAACACATCAGTAACATTCACAGGTAAATGTTTGGGTATCGGAGTGACAGGCGAATGCAAATCAGGGCAGGCGTGCTGGAAATAAACAGATAGCTCTGTCTGCGCCTTGTAATTTTTTTCTAAACTTGTCCCGACCCACACTATGAGATATATCTCATAAAATATATGATAGAGCATATGTTAAAGATACTACCGAAAAAGTGACAGCTTACGTCTTACGCAGCCATGCAGCTTGCGCTATGGCGGCCGTTCTGCAAGAATTAACACGACTTGAAGCGAAGACGTCTAGACCTTGACCGATGTCCTTCTCCAGCGCTTTTTGTTCGAGCGTATGCGCCTCGTGCGGGCGCGCTTCATTCCGAACTTCTTCATGTCCGCCCACCTGGGCGCGGCGCGGACTTTCATAATCTTCGCGAGCTTTATCTTTTTCGATAGGGTTTTCTTCATGTAATCACTCTCGCGTGGTGTCAGCGCTTCAGCAGCTTTCTGAGTTCGGCGGACTTGGCGATGGAGGTCTCGACCATGCGCCTTATGTCGTCCACGCTCAGGTCCTTCGGCCCCTGCTTCTGCAGCGCGCATATCTTCTCGTCCTCGCGCACGGCAACAGTCAGCTTCGTCTCGATCGCGCCCTCCTCCTCCTTCGTCGGGTCTATAAGGAACTTGCCCTCGACCTTGCACACCGTGACCTCTATGGGCGTGTGGCTGACGGAAAGCGCCGACTCGTATTCCCCGCGCAATATCTTGTCATCCTCGAGCTTAGGCACCTTCGTGTCCATGAGCGCGGCCATGGCCGCTAGGAAGGCGCAGTCCACGAGGTTGCCGTCGTGGTTGATTATGTGTATGTCCACGTTCATCATCCACACCTTCTCGCCGGAGGTTATGCAGAGTTTCTTGAAGTCCACGGAATCTGACTCGCGTATGCCGCGGTCAACCACGCGCGCCAGCTCGGTCGCGTCCTCGCCAGGCGGTCCGGCTTCGAAGTCCGGCGAAGCCAGCGGCGTGAACTCGGCGTTCACGACAAGGTTGCCGTCGTCCGGCGTGTCCGCGAATGGCGTGCCTATGCCCATCTTGACGCCCACGATTATCTTGGTGTTGCCCATCTTGCAGACAGCGGAGCCTTCGGCGTTCTTGATTATGCCCCGCTTGAGCTCTATTTTCCTGTAATCCTCCATCTTCCTTCCGTCTATGCGCTTGTCGTTCACAAGCAGGTCGTACGCATAAGTTTTCATTCGAATTCACCCTTTGCTCCCGGCTTCCCGCGCCTCCTCTTCGACCACTGCCGCCACGTCCGGATGCTGCCTGAAGCTTTCCTTTATTGCGGCTTTCTGCAGCTCGTATATGCTCATGCAGTTCTCCTTTGCCATATCCATCAGCTTGAACAGCTCGTCCTTGGTCAGGAGACCGTCCATCTGCAACAGCGTGACCCTGTCCTTCGTCGGCATCATGGCCACAGCCACGTCGGCCTCGGAGTTGTTGTCCTCCACGCCGTTCAGGTCCGCCACGAGCTGGCCGTCTATCTTCCCGACCGAGCATGCCGCGACCATGTCGCGCATGGGTATGCCCGCCACGGCCAACGCCATCGACGCGGCGTTTATGCCGGTGACGCGCGTGGAACCGTCGGCCTGCAGTATCTCCGTGAAAACGTCAACGACCGTGGTTGGGAAGTCGTTCAGGAACGTTGCAGGCTCGAACGCCAGTCTGCTGGCCTTGGATATCTCTATGCCGCGCCGGCTCTTGCCGGGCGATATCCTGTCCGTGCAAGAGAAAGGCGCCATCGTGTACCTGTAGCGTATTATGCCGCGCTCGCTCTCCTGCAGGAACCTAGGATACAGCTTCCTCGGGCCGTACACGGACACGATAGCTTCGGTGTCCCCGAAAGAGACCTGCGCGGACCCGTCGGCCTTCTCCACTGCGTACACGCGCATTTTTATCGGCCGCATCTCGCCGAACGCTCGGCCGTCCAGCCTCTTCCCATCCACTATGAGATTCTCGCCCGTCTTCGCCATATCAATACACCATAGTTGTATGTCAGCGGCCGAAGTTCTCCGGCTCCCACCCGGGTTTCGGCATGCCGACATCATCATCGGTCTTCTCCGTTTCGGCCTCGTCAGTCTTCGCGCCAGCCGCCGGTTGCGTTGTCGCCGCTGCCGGCAGGCCGCCCAGCATATTCGCTATCTTTTCGGTTAGGCCAGTGGTGTGCGATTCGCGCTCAATCGTGAGTATCGCCTCGATCGCCTTGGCCTTGTTCTCGCCGCGCATCCAGATGACGCCGTTCTTGCCCACGTATAGCACGCAGCCGGTCCTGTCCTTTATCATGTTTATCATGCTCCCGCCCTTGCCGATTACGCGCGGTATCTTCACAGGCTTCACCTTCATCAGCGACCCGCCGAGCAGCTTGCGCGCGCCCATGGCCCGCATGCTCACCCGCGTGGTCTTGTTCTTGGTGACCTTGGATATCTTGCAGAACAGCGCGTCACCCACGTCGAAAAAGCGGCTGATGTCGGTGCGGCTCGTGTCGACGAACTCGTCCACGCCGTCGGCCACGGGCAGGAACGCTATGTACGGCGAGTTTATGTCCACGGTCCATCCGGAGATGCCGACCTCGGTGATGACGCCGATCACGTTGTCGCTTATGTTCGGTATGTACACGCCCGACATGGGTATTATCTTTATCTCGTTCTCGTTGACTATCGGTATCCCGAGCACCTTCGCGAAGACCTTCTCGCCCTCCTCGTAAACGTCGTTGCCGAGCTTCCTTCCCTTCTTGTCGTCCACGTACTCGCCCGGTATGACTATGTCGCAGTAGGCGTGCTCGTGCAGCTCGGCGTTCTCGCCGGCGTCGCTGGCCTGGGGCTCCGGCTGCTCGCGTTCGAACCTATCGCCGCCTCCCATGCGGTCCCTGCCGCCCATCCCGCCCCTTCCGCGGAACCCCCCTCTCATCATGGGTCTCCTCATCAAAGTTAACACCCTCTTCCGTTCAAACGTCGACCTTGCTTACAACCTTCGATTCGAAGTTGCCGTGCGTCAGGTTGGCGAGCTTGTCGAAGAGCTCCTGCTGCATCCCGCCCAAGACCTCTATCTCGACCTGCAGGCTCCCGTCGTTCAACCACTGCTCCTTTTTGGTCGTTCCCATGCCCTTCAGAATCGAATATACGCGGCCAGCATGCTGTGGCTGAACCCGTATAGCGATTGTAACTCTCTGAAAACTAATAGGCAGAAGAGTTCTTAAAGCTTTCACAACCCGGTCGAACTGCAGGTCCGCGTCCGTGAACGCGTCTATGTTGACACCCGCCTTTTCCATGGCCGCTAGCACGCGCTGCGGCGGATGCGGGGCGTTCGTCTGCGGATTGGTGCCGCGTCTCGATATGATTTCGGCTATCTGCATGCGCTTCTGCTCGACCATCCCGCGCTTCTGCTCCGTGGTCAGCTGCAGCTCGCCATCGCGCAGGATCTTCTCGGCTATTTTGAAGGGGTCGACGGTGCCGAACGCCTTCTGCAGGTCGTCTTCCGCCACTACGTCGGTGCTGCTGACATCCTTGTAGATGGAAGGATATGCGAGGATGTCGCGCATGTCAACCTTCGCGCCCTTCTTGAACTCGAACGCGCGGCTAGGATTCACGAGTATCTCGAACTTGCGGCCAGAATGCTTAAGCCTACAGACTACCGCCTTATCGACGTCTACTGCCAAGGAATCACTCGCTAAAATTGCCAGCCTCTATTTGTGGGACTTTTCTATCCTCGCCAGCTCTTCCTCTGTGAACTTTTTCATCTTCCTGTCGGACTTGATGGAGACCACGTCAAGCGAGCTCTCAGGTTTCTCCTTCTCCGTCTTCGCTATGGCCTCGACGGCCAGCTGTATCGCGTCGTTCTCCGACATGTCGGGCTTCCACTTATGCTCGAGTATTTTGTTCGCAGCGGCCGCGCCGCGTCCGATAGCGTACGCACGCCACTCGTACAGCATTCCGGACGGATCCGACTCGATAAGGTGCACTCCGTTCATGTCCGTGCCCGCTATCAGGAACGAGACGCCGAACGGCCGAAGCCCGGCGTACAGGGTACTGAACTGCATGCGGTCTCCGACCGCGCGCGCGAGCGTCCAAACGTCTATGGGCTCCTCGTAGGTTATCTTGTGTATCTGCGCGCGTACGCGGGCCTGGTTTATCACAATCCGCGCGTCGGCCAGCAGCCCGGACGCGACAGCGGCTATGCCGTCGTCGACCTGGAATATTTTCTCCGTCGAGCTGGTCACCACGAGCTTGCTCTTCGGCTTTAGGCTCGCCAGCACGACCCCGTCCTTGAATATAACGCCCATGCAAGTGACACCCCGCTTCACGGCCTCCTTCGCGTACTCGACCTGGAACAGCCTTCCGTCGGGGCTGAAAACCGCTATAGTCCTGTCATAACCCATGTAGTCCGGCGCAACGTCCATGCATCCCACCTCACATAAGACCTTTTCCTAATCCTTTTATTGTGCCCGATACTTTTAATATCTTCACGGCCACGCGCACGTCTCCCAGCCGCGCCAGCAGCCCGAGGCATGCCAGCACAGCAGGAACGGCCGTGTGCGCGCAGCGCAATATACCTATTTGCTTCGAGCTATCATATAAGTTTTTCACAAGCCACAAATCCATGCCGGCCACGCCTTTCTCGCCGTAGAAGTCGAGCGCGGTGTTCCATATCGCGGCGTCGAGGTCCGAGTACGCTATCGGCTCGTCCGAAAGCACGCGGAAGCGCACGTACCGGTGCTTCTTGCGCTGCGTAGGAGGTAGAATCTTCATGTTGTGGATGCGTTTCGCTTTTCCCTTCGCCTTCATTCGTTTGCCCATCGCGACCACGCTCACACTATTTCGACGCCCGGCATGACCCATTTGCCGGATTTCCTCTTTTTTATTTTTTCCACTATTTTCGCAGGCACCGCGGACAGCGCCGCCTTCGCATGTTCAGGCGCCATACCAAGCAGCTCCGCCATCGACACCATGCACGCCGGGTCGCGCAGCTCGAAGTGGCTGATGGCCCCGCTGCACAGGATAATCGGCATCTTGTATTTGCGGCCGAGCGCGATGTTGTCGCGCATGCTCGCGAGCGTGCGGCTGCGCGTCTTCTTGTTCGCCGTCAGTATCTCGCGGAAGTTCACCTCTATCGCGACGTCGTTCTCCTTCGCCAGCCTGGCCATAACGTGGTTCATGCCGCTGTCGTAGCGGCCTTGCTCCGGGTGCGTGAGTATGTCCACCTCGCGCGTCTCGACTGCCGCGCGGTTCATCGCCACGTCGCCTCCGTGCGCGAGCAGCACGTCGAACATCCTGCGCATGTCCGCCAGCCTGCGCAGCTCCTGCGTGTTCCTCGCCTCGAAGCCGAGCAGTATCTCGATGCCCGTCTCATGTTGTGCCTTTGCTACCTCCGCCTTCAGCTTCTCAAGCCGCGCGCGGCCCTCGAAGTACTCGGAAAAGCAGATGCCGGCATAACCGAGCTCCTTCGCGCGGCTCGCTAGCTGCATCACGCTGCTCTCGCCCTCCGAGAACGCGGAGTGTACGTGCAGGTCGATGAACTTCATGAAAATCTAATTAAGAATTGTGCGAGGGTGTATTTAGTTCTTTCCCGTGAAAGGCGCGTATCCGGTTTCGATTAGGTTCTTCACGGCCAGGAATTGCAGCTGCGGGATTCCGTCCCAGGCGACCCATCTCCATTCTTCGCAACCAAGCGAGGAAAAGACAAAACGTTTGCAGCGGCGCTCACTTCCAGCGTTTCGACTTTTTGCCCGCGGACGTCAGCCCGCGCAGCACACGCCGCCTGTTGCCAGGCGCGGCGAGCCACTTGTAGTTCTTGTCGCGCGTTATAGCCGGATGTTGCGGGTCGACGAGAATGACCTCGAACCACTTCTCGCGGCCGTCCTCGCCCGCCAGGTAGCTGTTCAGCACCTGCAGGTTCACGAAGCGCTTGGCCGTGCGCTCCTCAGCTATCCACTGGAGCGATTTGCCGTAGGTGTACTTCGTAAGCCCGGACTTGGACGGCTTCCGTCCGCGGCGTCCGTACAAGCGCCTGTGCCGACCGCCCTTCTTTATGCGCACGCGCGCGACCACGAACCCCGGCTTCGCCTTGTAGCCCAGCGAGCGCGCACGCGCCAGCTTGATGGGTTTGTCGACGCGTTCGACCGTGTGCTGCTTGCGCCAGACTATGAGCCTTTCCTTCTGCAGCTTCTCCCTTTCACCGAGCTTCACCATGAAAATCCCTTTCCGCGGCCTTGATGGTTACTGCCGCGACTGTTCTATAAGAATATCACAAACATACATAAATATGCTTCGTTTTCATCTCTAACAGTTTTACACCACGACGCGTCTAATACGCTTCAGCGGAAGTGAGGTGTCTCGAAAGCATTATAACCTCCGATTCACAAGTTTCTTGCAGTAAGTGTTTTCGGACCTTACTTCTCATTTCGGCTTTGCCCTCCGCGGCAACTTTGGCGCTTTCTCGCCTGTTTGTTCGAATTTGAACATGGTGAGGAGTGCGATGAAAGCATACAAGTTCAGAATCTATCCGAACGGGAGCCAACAGAAGATGATGGAAAGCCATCTTGAAATGTCAAGGCAGCTCTGGAACCATCTTCTCGAGGAGACGAAGAATCGATATGAAAAGGAAAAGAGGTTCTACAAAAGATCCGAGCTCCAGTCCATGTCGAAGGGGACAGGATTGCACTCCCAGACATCGCAGGGGGTGGCGCACAGGTTGAACCGTGCCATAAGAACCAAGATTTGGATGAAAAAGAATGGCCTGAAATGGGGGTTTCCGAGGTTCAAGAAGTTTGGTCGGTTCAAAACCCTTTACTATCCTCAGAGCGGTTTCAAACTCGAAAACAAGCTGAAGGTCACGCCCTTCGGTAAAATAAAAATCAGACAGCACAGACCAATCGAAGGAAGGATAAAGACCCTGACTTTGAAGCGTGAACCTACCGGAAAATGGTTCGCAATCTTTGTATCTGATGCTACGATGTCAAACAACCTGAAAGCAGGAAAAGGTTCTGTCGGCGTAGACCTCGGGCTGAAGGCATTTGCAACTCTATCTGATGGAAATAAAATCGACAACCCGAGGGTTTTCAAAAAATACGAGAACAAGCTTGCACAACGCCAACGGAAATTGTCAAATAAAAAGAAGGGAAGTGCTAATCGGCAGAAGGCACGATTGAAAGTTGCAAAAATACATGAAAAGATAAAGGATGTTAGGAAGGATTTCCTGCACAAGGTCGCAAACGAGATGATACAGAATTACTCTTTTATAGCTTTGGAAAAATTGAATTCGCAAGCCATGTCCCAAGGATGGTTCGGCAAGAGTATAAACGATGCGTCTTGGTCGATGTTCACGCGGATACTGAGCTACAAGGCTGAAAGTGCTGGTTGCAAGGTCGTCTTCGTGAACCCGAACAACACGACACGGGAATGCAGTGGATGCGGAGAAATCGTAAAGAAGGAACTGTGCGACCGCGTGCATTCCTGTCCTAAATGCGGTCTCGTAATAGACCGAGATTTGAACGCATCGAGGAACATCTTGATGAAAGCTACTGTCGGGACGACAGGAAGTAACGCCTGCGGAGATGAAAAATATTCCGTCGATGAAACAGGATACCAACGGCTTTGGCCGCGGTAGTTCACAGATTTATACTTAGCCGCTTTAAAATTGTTTAAGGTGGTTAATCAATGCATCCCGTCGTGAACATAATCATAGGCGCAGTCCTGCTGATAGCGAGCATAGCGTACGTGTACACGGACCAGTACGGGGCGTGGGGCGACTTTCTGACGGTCGTGAACGGCACCGTGCCTGCGTTCGTGGCGCTGATAGGCGTGTTCGTAATCTGGCTGGAGCTCGACGAGCTGAAGGTCCGGAAGGAGCTCAGGTCGGAGAAGGCAAGGAAGAAGTAGACGCTGACGCGTGTCGGAACTGACGCGAGACGTCATGGCAGCCGTCTCTGCGCTTGGCGCGGGTTTACGTTTTCCGCTCCCGCAGGGCCGACCTTTTTATCCGATTCCGCTTTATCTTTAATCAGGGCCGAAGGGGCGTGACTCATGGGCGTGGACATATCGAGCCTGGTCGAGCCGAGGGAAATCGAGCTCTTGGAGATGTCTGGCAGGCGCATAGCACTCGACGCTTTCAACATAATGTACCAGTTCCTCACAATAGTACGCGACCGCATGACCGGCGAGCCGCTCCGCGACAGCCACGGCCGCATCACGTCGCACCTGTCCGGGCTCCTGTACCGCACTTCGAACCTCGTCGAGTCTGGCATAAAGCCAGTGTTCGTGTTCGACGGCAAGCCGCCGGCGCTGAAGCGCGCGACCGTGCAGGCGCGCATGGAACAGAAGGAGGAGGCGAAGAATAAGTGGGAAGCGGCGGTGGCGGCGGGCGAGGAGGCGATTAAGTACGCGCAGGCCGCGGCCGAACTGAAACCGGACATGGTGGAGCAGGCGAAGACGCTGCTTGACTACATAGGAGTGCCGTGGATACAGGCGCCGAGCGAGGGCGAGATACAGTGCGCGTTCATGTGCAGACGCGGGGACGTCTGGGCCAGCGGCTCGCAGGACTACGACTCGCTGCTCGCGGGCAGCCCCATGCTCGTGCGCAACCTGTCGATAACCGGCAGGCGCAAGGTACCGAACAAGGAGGTATACGTCCAGGTGAGGCCGGAGCTGATCGAGCTGGAGGCCATGCTCGGCAGGCTCGGCATAACGCAGGACCAGCTGGTCGTGATAGGCATACTCGTTGGCACAGACTATTCGGAAGGCGTGAAGGGCGTCGGTCCGAAGGCCGCGCTCAAGCTCGTGCGGGAGCACAGGACGCTCGCCGAGGTTCTCGGGCACGTGGAATGGACATCGCCGGTGCCCGCGCAGGAAGTGTACGAGTTCATCAAGAACCCGCCCGTGACCGAAGAGTACGAGCTGGAATGGCGCGAGCCTGACGCGGAGAAGCTGCGCGAGTTCATGCACGTGGAGCACGACTTCTCCGCCGAGCGCGTGGACAAGGTAATCGAGCGGCTGCAGGCAGCGTGGACGAAGGGCAGGCAGTCGAGCCTCTCGGGATGGCTGAAAAAGTAGGTCGCCCAGGCGGGCCGTGCGTTTTAAAAAACCAGAAATCCTAAAACAATTAACCGCGAACGGTGAATAATGATTATGGCTAAGGATGCGAAAGGCGGGAACCCGAAGAAGGCCGGTGCGAAGGAGACGAAGGCCATGGACGGCACCGAGCTTTTCGATAATATAATGTCCATTGCGAAGCGCCGCGGCTTCTTCTATCCGGCAGCGGAGATACACACGCCAATCGCGGGATTCTGGAGCTTCGGGCCGCTCGGCTCGGCGATGAAACGCAGGATAGAGAACATGTGGCGCGACGCCTTCGTCAAGGAGGAGGGCTACTACGAGGTGGAGGGCGCGAACATACTGCCGGCCGCCGTGTTCTCCGCTAGCGGCCATCTCGAGGGCTTCACGGACCCGCTGGTGCAGTGCAAGCGCTGCCATTCGATGCACCGCGCCGACAAGCTCATAGAGCAGGCATCCGGGATATTCGTGCCCGAACGAACGGCCGCGGAGGAGATGGACAAGATGATCGCCGACAACAACATCAAGTGCCCGGACTGCGGTGGCCAGCTCGCTGACACGCGGCTGTTCAACATGATGTTCGACGTGAAAATCGGCGCGGCCGAACCACGCGAGACCGCGTACCTGCGACCGGAGACGTGCCAGATAAACTTCATCGACTTTGCGAACGTCTACCGCGCGATGCGGGCCAAGCTGCCGTTCGGGATAGCGCAGATCGGCCGCTCGTTCAGGAACGAGATATCCCCTCGCCAAGGCCTTCTGAGGCAGCGCGAGTTCACGCAGGCCGAGATGGAAGTCTTCTTCAACCCCGCGGACAAGAAGTTCGCACGCTTCGCGGAGGTGAAGAACTACAAGTTGAACGTGCAGCGTTCCGGCAGCGATAAGGTGGAACACGTCACGGCCGGCGAGCTGGTGAAGAAGGGCATCGTGAAGCACGAGCTGATAGCCTATTATCTGGCCAAGATACAGAAATTCGTGAACAGCCTCGGGATTCCGCTCGAGTGCATCAGGCTGCGCGAGCAGGACAAGAAGGAGCGGCCTTTCTACGCCGAGGCCGCGTTCGACTGCGAGGTCAAGACGGCGTTCGGCTGGGTGGAGGTCGCGGCGAACCACTACCGCACCGACTACGACCTGGGTTCGCACGCCAAGGCTACGGGAAAGGACCTTACAGCCACGCTCGACAGCGGGGAGAAGGTCGTGCCGCACGTTTGGGAGATTTCCGAGGGCGTAGACCGGACGCTGTTCTGCGTGATGATGCAGGCGTACGTCGACGACAAGAAGCGCGGATGGGAGTGGCTCGCGCTCGAGCCGAAGGTAGCGCCTTTCGCTGCAGCAGTGTTCCCGCTAGTGTCCAAGGACGGGCTTGCTGAGAAAGCGAATGAGGTGCACGCCGCGCTGGCAAAGTGCTACGACGTCCTGTTCGACGAGTCCGGCAGCATAGGGAAGCGCTACGCTCGCGCGGACGAGGTCGGCATCCCGTTCTGCGTCACGGTAGACTACGACACGCTGAAGGACGGCACCGTGACACTACGCGACCGCAACACAACAACGCAGAGGCGAGTGAAGATAGACGGGCTGGCGAGCGCGCTGTGGGAACTAGTATTTTGTGCGGCGGATTTCGAGAAACTAGGGACGCCTCTTAAATGAAAGACGCTTTAACATTCATCGTACAAACCGCCTGTGCGCACTACTCCCGGAATGCTGAAAAGTTTGCGTGCCTCCTTTTTCAACTTGTAAATAGAATCTGCTGCGGGCTCCTTTTCAGGATTCTCTTTCTTGAAATAACGCTTTATCAAACTTACCAAAGAGTCGCACAAGGTCCTAGCCCCGGTGTATCTTCGCGAACTTGGGCGTGAGTATCAGGAAGTCCTCGTCAACGCCGATGATGTCGCCGTCCATCGCGGCGCACGTCTTCTTAAGCTTCTCGACCGAGCGCTTCAGCTCGCTGAGGTCCCTGCGCCTTAGCTCGCCTATGTTCAGAAAAACGATGCTTCCCTCGCGCAGCAGGTACTGTATCCGGTCCGTGTCCAAAAGGTCCTTGAGCGTCTCTATGCGCACGCTCGCGCCGGTGGTCTCGTCGAACGCGGAATCGTCCAATTCGACAAAGTCAGGAACAACCTTGCCGGCCGGCTCGTCGAAATCCCCACCCTTCGCGCCCATCCTACCGAAAGCCATGAAACCGCCCCACACCCCAAGCAAAAACGCATTTGTATACTATTAGCTTGGATTTCAAACTTAAATAAATTGTATGCAGTCCGATTCTGACGTGCGTGTCCTACTCCAGCTTGCGCCTGAGCTGTTCGAGCATGCTCACGATGTTCCAGATCTGCGTCCGGGTGTACATGGGCATGTTCGGGTCGTTGATTATCTCGTCGAGCGTGCTCACAGCCGCGCTTACCTTCAGCTCGTCCGACGTCGCGCCGTCTATCACGGCCTTGGCCTGCTCCGCCGCGGCGCGTATGTTCTTAGGGACGGTACGGTCGTTGAGTATCTGCTCGAGAAGCCCGTTCACCGGCGAAAAATCCAACCCATTCTTCTCCCCCACAAACACCACCTTCGCGCATCCTGTCCATCGGTTTTCACTCTTGTGAATTCATTTACTTCATCAAGCTTTTGAGCTTTTCCTGCAGCTCCTTCAGCTTGTCCGTAAACCGCTTCTCTGCGGATTCCATGCTCTTTACGCGCACTTCCAGGTCCTCCTTCGACTCCGCCAGCTCCTTCTTCAGCTCGGCCACGGGCTTGCGCACCATGACGGTGCCGGTAATCTTGTACGCGTCGGCGTCCTTGCTCTTCTCCAGCTCTTCGACGGCGCGGTCTATCTCCATGACTGCGAACGCCAGGCTCTCCTTCTGCATGAGTATCTGCTGCAGCTGCTGCTGCATTAGCTGGAACTGCGCGACCAGCACGTTCGGGTCGTCCTCGTCGTGCTTGTGTCCCTCATGCTTCGCTTCTTCAGCCATACGCACCATCCCTTATTTTATTTCCGCAGCCTCGTCCAGCATGGAAATTATCGAGATGTATGAATTTATAATCGCTTTGAGCAGGCTTAACTTCTTCGATCTCAGCCTGATTATCAGCGCGTTCTTCTCAACCTTCAACTCCGTTTGCGCGTCCTTGTCGTTCTTCACGTCCGGTTCGAGCGCCCTCTTCGCGGCCGCGGGGTTCCTGCACTCGAAACGCAGGCGAACTTCGTGCATGGTAGAATTTCTGGTTTTCGCAGCTTATAATAGCAGTTCACGGGAATCGTAACCCATGGACGCGTCTAACTTGTGAAGGAACCCAGAACCAAGGTTCAGCCTGTACGCCGCTTTCTGCATGCCGCCCTCGGTGGGTTTCAAATATAGTTCCAATATCTTTGGAATGTAAAGCTGCCCTATTACCGTGGCGATGTTTGGCTCCGTCGCTGCGGGGATTTTTTCGGCAATCTCGGATAGGGTAAGACCTCCACGGTTCGAAACGTATTCCGACCTAAGCTCGGAATAGACGGCTTTGGAGAACTTTGTTTTTCGAGGCTGTCTACTATTTTGCCCAAATCGTCGGCTATCTCCTTGGGAGTGGCAGCCCTAATACGTCCATCGGTATCCCAAACCACCATGTATGACTAATCGAAATAAAAGGATTAAAGCTCACCAGAAACTATCTCGCCTGCACGCGCTTGACGACGTCCGGCCGCACCTTCGCGAGTATGCGCGCCCCGCAGAACGGGCATCTTACTGTGCCATCAATCTTCGGTATGATGTTCTTGCACTTTATGCACTTGTACATACAATCACTATTCCCGGCCGCCGCATATAAGTTTTATCCGGTGCGCGGACTCACACGGTCTTCGGCCTGTACGCCTGGCCCGCGAACTTCGCCCCGCACTTGGCGCACTTCCATATTCCGGGCAGTTCTCGCCTGACGTAGTTCATGCCGCACCTGGGGCACTTGTACCTCGCGTTCTTGCTGCGTTCGAGGCTGCTGACCAAGCTCCTTATACGCTTCCCGTACCTGGATCCGAACCTTCCGGCCGAGCCGACCTTGCCCCTGCTTTTCGCCATATCGCCCACTCCATTCTTCAGCTTTTACTTTACTTTTTCACAATCTTAAACTTTCCCGACGGCGCCGACCCGGCCGCCAGCATCTCCAGTATGTCCTTCAGCTGCGCGTCAGTCATCTGCGCCTTCAGCTTACCGGCCTCGTAGAGCTGTATCAGGTACAGCTCGATCTGCGCAGCCAGGTCCGGCTTCACCATCCTCACTCGGTTCAGCCTCTCGCGCGCGGTCTTGTCGAGCACGCTCTGCAGGAGCACCTTCTTGAGATGTTCCATCCTGGCAACGTCTGCCGGTGTTGGTTGTGCTCCGTACGCGCCGTTGGACATAAGGATCATCTCGAACTGTGCAGGCGTCTCGCTTATCCGGCCCGCGTCTTGTACGCCAGGTTGTCGAGGAACTTCTGGCCTTTCGGCGTCATCTTCCTACCCGCGGCCTTCTTCGCCTTTTCCACGAATCCAGCGGCCTCCAATTGCTGCAGTAGCTTGCGCACAATCGAGGCGCCTCCGGTCCTCGAGCGTGCCGGCGCCGCGCCCCTGCGCTTGCGGCCGCCGTAGAACGTCCTAAGCTTCTGCACGCCGACCGGGCCGTCCAAGTAGATGCGCCTCATGACGCTCGCCGCACGCACGTACCAAAAGTCCGGCTGCTGCGGCGGGCGCTGCCTGGCCACGCTGCTCTTCGCGAACGCCGACCACGCCGGGGGCTGTATCTCCTCGACCTTCTTCAGCTCCTCCTTCAAGACGGCTACGAGCTTGGCCGCGTCGACTTCCCTGACGGTTACCATGTGAATACCTTACCAATACCTTTTGCTATTAATCTTATTAATCTATGGTATTTAAAAATCCTGGAAAAGGAAAGTGTCAGTGCGCCGACAGCAGCACGTACGCCGTGCCGGTTATTGTCGTCACGAAGCCGCCGATTATCAGCAGCACTATCAGTATGGATATGGTGAAGCTGTTCATCTTGTCGCATATCGGCAGCGGCTGCTCGCCGGTCTTGCACTGCAGCGCGAGCTGTTCGAGGCTGTGGAATATGAAGAACAGCGCGAACGCGGCTATGAATATCGTGGCCAGGCCGATGTAGACGTACATCCCCATTTCAACCAACCTTCGACTTTCGGCGCGACGGGTACCTATAGATTCTATTGCATTTGCCGCACTTTATAATTGTTGTGCCACGCCCGAGTTCCAGCAGCGTGCCGCATCCCCTGCAGAACCTGCGCTTCCATTCCTGCGGCAGCCGGACGTTGTAGCGCATGCCTATCTTGCGCGCGAGCAGTACGTAGCGCCTGCTCCTTTCAGGGTTCTTGCCGAACTCCTTCTTCGCCAGCCCCAGAAGTATAACTATCCGCTCCTTTGCGATGCCCGTCTGGTACGCAGGCTTCTGGCCGCGCGAACGTTCTGGCATGATTAATTATTCGGCGGCGGTAAAGAAAACGCTTGTGGGGTCGCCGAGATTTGAACTCGGATCACAAGCGCCCAAGGCTTGAGTCCTACCAAGTTAGACTACGACTTTACGCTGTCTTTCGCAGTCCCGCATCGTTTGGATACGACCCCTCTAATAGTTCTTTTTTATGCTTAATACTAAAGTCTATTTCTTCTTTAAACCTTTCGTTGCTTTCCGCTAAAATATTGAAACACATGCCTTTTGTTTGAACGCCATCTTTCCTCGCGGTGCCTTCTATAGTCCAAGTTTCGCTAGTTCCGATTCCAAATTTTGAAAGCATGCTTTTAATTTCCTCGACGAATATTTTCCCATTCTTGATTAGAGGAACTGACTTGTTTATCCGAAATCTTATTTTCAATCGTCCGTTCTTTTCTTTCCAAACGCTTCCTTCGCAGTCGAACGCGGCCTGTAAATAAGCCCTCGAAAAACTGTCATTACTCATAATCCAACTGGGTACTAAGAACGGGATTATCATCTTGTTGCCTCTCGGAACTCCTATCAATTCCAAAATTCTCGATACTGGTTCGTTGAATACTCTATATTCGTAGCTAGTGCCGTATTCGTTTGTCGCAATCCTTCTATACTTTCCAGTTATGCCGAACTCTTCCTTTACGACAAGCCTAAACTCATTTAGTAAGTATTTTCTGCCCGCAGTGAAAAGGAACACTTTCCCGTCCTTGCTTAGATGGCCGTCGAAAGTCAATAGGGATGCTATTTTAGCAAGGCGTTCATTCGGACATAGAGGAAAGTTTAAATTGAATTTCTCGATTGCGTTGTCTGCAAATTTCTTCAGTTTGTAAGTTTTCTTGAAATCGACTTCGGTAACCAAAGGTTTCATGATGCGGCTATTCACGTTCAAATTATATCTGATTTTCGAAGGAGTAAGCTTCCGCTGAGAATTTTTAATGGGGAAGCCGGGATTTGAACCCGGGTCCTAGCCACCCCAAGGCCAGATCCTAGACCAAGCTAGACGACTTCCCCTCGCCGAACTATATTTGATTAGGATTAAAATTAATTAATATGGCTTACGAGACCGTTGTCGGCAGGAGCCGCAGCGACCTCGAGAAATTCGGCGCCGCGGCAGCCGGCTTCATCGGCAAGCACATCGTGGGCACGGGCGAGGACGCGCACCTGACCACCAAGGTTCTGCTCGACTTCCTCAAGCCGCACATGGTTTTGATAACCGGAAAACGTGGAACCGGAAAAAGCTACGACGCGGCCGTGATCGCGGAGGAGATTTCGCGGCTGCCCGAGGAGCACAGGCGGAACCTGGCTGTGGTCTTCGTGGACACGATGGGGATTTTCTGGAGCATGAAGGCGCCGAACGACCAGCAGTCCGAGCTTCTCGGTCAGTGGAACCTGAAGCCAGCGGCAACCGAGGGAGTGCGGATGTACGTGCCGTACGCGCAGAAGGAGGAGTTCGAAAAGGCGGGGCTGCCCGTGGACGGCGGCATAACGATAGCACCGCACGAGTTCTCAGCGGAGGAGTGGAGGCTCGCGTTCGGGCTGAGCGCCACCGAGCCTGCCGGCATCGCGATAGAGAAAGTCGTGAACGGACTGGCCGAGGCGGGGGGCAGCTTCGCGATAGATGACATGGTGGACAGGGTGCGCGACGACCCGGAGATAGCGACCGACGTGAAGGACGCGCTGGCGAACATGCTCGCCGTGGCTGCGAAGTGGGGGGTGTTCGGCACCGAAGGCACGAGCATAGACGACATCGTGGCGCCGGGAACCATAACTGCGGTCGACGTGTCCCGGCTGCGCGCGACCGAGGCGTGGAGCGTCCGGAACTTCGTCGTGGCCATCCTGGCACGCAAGATATACCGCAGGCGGCTGATGGCGCGGAAGGAAGAGGAGGTTGCGAAGCTCGGCACCGGCGATGCGGGCAGGAGCAAAAAGTCGTTCCCAATCGTATGGCTGATGATAGACGAGGCGCACAACTTCGCTCCGGCCGGCCGTGAGAACGTGTCGACGGAACCGCTCACGACCATAGCGAAGCAGGGACGAGAGCCGGGCGTTAGCTTGGTCGTAATCACGCAGATGCCGAACAGGCTGCACCAGGACATCCTTTCGCAGTGCGACATAGTTTTCGCGCACAGGCTGACGAGCAGGGACGACGTCGAGTCGCTGCACGCGGTGATGCAGACGTACATGCCGAAGGAACTCCAGCAGTACATAGACGAGCTGCCGCGGCAGCCGGGCGCGTGCATGATACTCGACGACAACCTCGAGAAGGTCTTCAAGGTGCAGATACG
>JBDRGB010000043.1:0-3901 GCA_043818155.1 Candidatus Aenigmatarchaeota archaeon
CGGTCTATGTAAGGGTCTATCGGTGTAGAGTAGTCGAGTGCTGCGCGCACAATTTCATTGTTGCATACATCTCTCAGTGATGCTGGGACTTCTGGAACTATGTTTAGATTTTCCTTTTCGACAGGCATACGTACTTTTAAATTTTATATCTATAAATACGAAAGGAGATGATAAGACGTATCGGAACTGGGAAGCGGTTTCTATGGCGGCCGAGCCGGAAGCGATAGTCGAGACGCGGGACATGACGAAAAAGTTCGGCGAGTTCGTGGCAGTCGACAGCGTCAGCCTGTCCATACAGCCCGGCGAGATATTCGGGCTGCTCGGGCCGAACGGCGCGGGCAAGACCACGCTGATATCGATGCTGTGCACGACGCTCGTGCCCAGCTCTGGAAGCGCGTCGATAAACGGCTTCGACATAGCGAAGCGTCCGGCCGATGTGCGCAAGAGCATAGGAATAGTTTTCCAGGACCAGAGCCTCGACGACAGGCTCACGGGCCGCGAGATACGCGATGAGAAGGCGGGCGCGGCAGAGCTGATGCGCGCGCACATGCAGAGGCACGGCCGTCGATGACGCTGAGCAGAATGGAATACAACATAGCAAGCTACGATGCGTATCACAATCGTGTATGAATCGGTGGGCAACATGGTGAATATCAGGAACGAGCTTATGGCGGTGTACGCGGTGTGGCTGCGCGAGTTCAAGCGCTTCTACCGCGACAAGGGCTCGCTGCTCGGTTCGATAGCGCGGCCGCTGATGTGGTTCCTCATAATCGGCGGGGGCATCGGAGCCACGACGAAGCTCGCGGGCGTGAGCGTGGATTACTTCACATTCATCGCGCCCGGCATAATAGGCATGACAATCCTGTTCACGTCGCTGTTCCAGGGCGTGTCGGTCATCTGGGACCGCGAGTTCGGGTTCCTGAAGGAGATGCTGGTGGCGCCCGTGTCGCGCACATCGATCGTCGTGGGCAAGGCGCTCGGCGGCGCCACGTCTTCGCTGCTCCAGTCGGCGATAATAGTCGGCGTCGCGTACGCGACCGGCGTGCACTTCTCGCTTGCGGCGCTGCTGGCGATGCTCCCGCTCATAATCACGATATCCGTCGGATTCACGTCCATGGGCCTGACGATCGCGTCGCTGATGGACACCATGGAGGGGTTCAACGTCATAATGAACTTCATAGTCATGCCGATGTTCCTGCTGAGCGGGGCTTTGTTCCCGATATCCTCGACCGGCGGCGTTATGTCTGCCATAATGTATGCTGACCCGATGACGTACGGGGTGGAGGCGTTACGCTACGCGTCGATAGGCGTTTCGTCGATGAGCCCGGTGCTGTCGATGTCAGTCGTGCTTGCGTTCGCCGCGGTGATGAGCGTAATCGCCACGGTCGCGTTCAACAGGCGAAGATAAAACGGGGAAAAGAGAAATAGGATTTAGAATTGCAGTTGGCTGCGTGCAGTGATGAAGATGGAAAGGGAAAAGCGCCGCGAGTTCTTCTTCTACCAGCCGGCGTTCTTCGGAAGGCGCGCGCAGCGGCGCAGCGGGCCGAGGCTGACGGTCGCGCTCATCGCGATTTGCACTGTCGCATTCATAATCGATTTGCTTTTTTCCGTCTCGGACTACCTCGCGTTCACACCGGCGTACGCGTTCGCGGAGCCGTGGACCTTGGTCACGTCCGTATTCCTGCACGCGGGCATAGAGCACCTGTTCTTCAACATGTTCGCGCTGTACATGTTCGGCATCTACCTCGAGGCGCGCGTGCAGCCCAGGCAGTTCCTGTTCATCTTTTTCGCAGCCGGCATCCTGGGCAACGCGGCGTACTGGCTGACCGACCCACTTGGAACGATTCCGGCCGTGGGCGCGAGCGGTGCCATATACGGAATAATGGGAATGCTTGCCGTGCTCTATCCGGGGCTGACGGTGTACGTGGGGTTCGCGCCCATGCCGATGATTTTCGCGGCGGTGCTGTGGTTCGTGTTGGAGTTCAGTGGCATGTTCACGCCGTCTGACATAGCACATTCTGCTCATTTGGCCGGGTTGATTGCCGGGGTTGCTTATGGATTGTATTTACGCAGAGAAAGAGACAGGCCGGTCTTCTTTTGGCAAAAATAATTCATATTTCGTCTTACCGCCATTGCCAATCCTTTTGACGATATTTCTTTCACGCAATTTCACCAACTTTTTTCTAACAGTCTCTTTATCCGCTTTGATAATTTTAGATATTTCAGTTGATGAGGCTTTAGGCACTTCCTCGAAGAACGATATTATCTCTTTTTCTAGCTCGTTCTTCCTTCTTTTGAATTTAATTTTCAGGTACCTTCTGCCCAATTCGGCAAGCCTTTTTATTTTTTCCGGGTGGTGCAATTCTAATGATTTGGAGAGAAACTGCAAATCTTTGCAACCGTACATCTCTATCGAGTAATACCTGTTGTTATAAACAAAGCTGGCTTTGTCGCACGTCTTGTCTCTTACGCTCGGGCTGAGTTTTAAAGATTTTAGAAAAGCTATCAAATCTTCAACCAACTTGAAATGTTCTTGGCATATTGCAATGCGTCTTTGAAGCACGGAACCTTCGTCGTCTATAAAAGCGGACAGTAGGCAAAGTTTAAATTCATCCGGATACTCGAAAATTTTTCTTGGTATGTATTTCTCATTTTTTCTATATGCGAACTGGCCGAACATATTGTGCAATGTCTTCCCACAGACGTTGGAAAACCTAATTTCAAAGGCGTCAGTTTTAGAATACGTACTGTTGCCAACTCTTTCATCGTTTTTAGAACCTTCTCCGAACACTTTCATCATATCGTTTTCAAAGGATTTTATTAGTTCCTTCTTTGTATTTTTATACCTCACGGTAAACGATTTGTCTATGCAGCCATCGCCGAGTATATGCCCGATTATTCTGCAAATTTCTTTCATCTCGGTGTTGCGAGGAATTAGGATTGGCTTCTTTTTACGTTTTGGATAAACATAGTTTACTTCGTAATCGCATTTTAACAAGGCGAGAATCTTTTTCAAATCACTTATTCTAAGCCTTTTACTGCTTTTGCAGATTTGTCTTAAAAAGTCGTCGGACTTTCCAATCGACAAAGACGCGGCTCTAAAGGACCCCTTCATTTCCGCGAACCTTTTTATCGTACATTTTGGAGGGTCGATATACGCGTCGTCTGGAACATAGCTAGGTATTATCATATATGTACAATCAAAATTCTACAAAAGCAAATAACCAATTTTCGAAGGCACACTTCCGCTGAGACGCAGCAGGCCCGTGTACTTCTGGGAACGATGACTCCGAAATGCGCCCGCATGCGGAACCGAGCCCACGCAAACCAAGATTAACCAGCGGAACGAATAGCTATTCATGAAGGTCGACTTCGACGGCCTCATAGACAGGCACCTCATGCGCGAGCAGCGGCCGAAGGCAGTCGGACGCTACTACCCGTCGGAGATAGGCAAGTGCATACGCAACGTCTGGTACACGTACAACCACCCGCTCGAGATCAAGCCCGAGCTGCGCCGCATATTCGAGATGGGGAACATACTGCACGACTTCGTCATAGAAGTCCTGCGCGACACGCGCAACGGCGACGTGCAGCTGCTCGAGGCGGAGATGCCTTTCAAGCTCGAGTTCGGCGAGGCAGAGAAGGGGTTCGTAGTGTCCGGCCGCATCGACGACCTGCTGCTGCTGAAGGCGGGCGAGCGCAAGGTGCTCGTGGAGGTCAAGTCGTCGAAGAGCCTGCGGTACGTGCGCGGGCCGATGGAGCACCACAAGACGCAGCTGCAGTTCTACATGTACGCCACGGGCGTGCACGACGGCGTGCTGCTGTACGTAGACAAGTCCACGCTGCAGACGAGGAGCTTCGAGGTCGATTTCTCCATGGAGCAGGCGAAGCGCATACTCAA
>JBDRGB010000044.1:0-4933 GCA_043818155.1 Candidatus Aenigmatarchaeota archaeon
GCGGGCAGCGGAGAAGGAGATAATCGACTACCTCCCGGGTAACGGGTTCACCACGAGCGAGGCGGCGGACGAGCAGCAGAGGAAGGCGCTGGAGTTCATCAAGATGCGGATACTCGCGAACTACGGCACCACGGGCGTGCAACAGTGCCTAGACCGCGCGGTGTTCAAGCTGCTGGACAGCATCGTGGTCTACCCGGTGGCGAACGCGAACAAGCTGAGCGACGGCCAGGGCCGCGTGCTGCCCGATGCGATGCTGGTCCCGCGCGGCACGACCGTGCGCGAGTTCGCCTTCAGGATACACACGGACATCGGCAACAAGTTCGTGTGCGGGGTCGACGTGCGCACGAGGCGCAGGCTCGCTTCCGATTACGCGCTGAAGGACAGGGACGTCGTCGAGATAATGACTTCTAAATGAATTTGCTTCTCCGCGTTTGCTCACTCAGGCGACAGGCTCTCCTTCACGGTGTTCAGCACCATGTGCGTGTTCGTGCGCTCCACATACGGCATGGCCAGCAGCGACTTGACGAAGGCGTTGAGCTCGTGCCGGCTGCGGAACTTGGCGACGACGAGCGCGTCCGTCAGCCCGGTGATGTCGTACACGCAGCACACGCCCGGCATCCTCGCTATCCTCCGCTCCACCTCGATCAGCTTCCCCTTCGAGACGCTCAGCTCTATCAGCGCGCTGAGCTGGTAGCCCAGCCTTTCATAGTCGAGCAGCGCGGTGTACCCCTTTATCACTCCGCCATTCTCGAGCTCCCTCACACGCGACGCGACCGTCCCGACCGAGACGCCCAGCATCTCCGCGACCGTCCTGTAGGAAAGCCGCGAGTCCGCCAGCAGGTGCCTCAGGATTTTCGAATCCAGTGCATCGACCGTTCGTCCAGTCGCGGCCGCATGTTCGCCAATTTTCTGCTCTTTTGTAAGTTTCTTTGCCAGTTTTATGGACATATGTATGATTTTTAGTGTAAAAACTATATAAACGTAAACAAGCCAGTCCATTGAATGAGGGGAAACAACTCGCCCAACCATCTGAAGGACAAGAAGTACGTCGAAATGCTTTTCGTGGATTCTCTGGGGAGGACGCACGACATAGAGGTGAGCCCGGGCCGCTTCATCGAATCGCTTACCGCGGGGAAGGTCATCGACGGGTCGTCCATAGGCATGACGCCGATCGAGAGCAGCGACCTGGTGCTCATGCCGATCGAAGGCATGGGGTTCGAGGCGCCGTGGGACCCGGAGGCGTACGTCGCGCTCTGCGACATAATGCAGGGCGACAGCAAGCTGGAGCCGTTCGAGCTGAACGACCGCCACATCCTCGGCGGGATGGTCGGGAAGGCGCGCGAGATGGGGTTCGAGGCGCGCGCCGCGAACGAGCACGAGTACTTCGTCATGGACGTCCGTCCGCAGGATGCGGCCAGGGAGATGGTCGGGATAAACAAGGAAGCCAGGGTCGGCAAGATGGGGAGGTGGGAGTCGCTCACCGAGGACCAGGCCTTCTACATGTGCACGTCGCCGATAGACGTTTTCAGGAAGCTCCGCCTGAGGATCTACAACAGCCTCCCGCTGGTGAGGGCGGAGGGCGAGTATGCGCATCACGAGGTCGGGTCGGGCGGGCAGCAGGAGATAACGTTCAAGTACAAGGACCCGCTGGGTCTGGCGGACACGACCGTCCTGTTCAAGCACCTCGCAAAGAACCTTGCGGCGGAGGAGGGCAGGACGCACACGTTCATGCCCAAGCCGGTCGTGGGCATAAACGGCAGCGGCACGCACTACCACTTCAGCCTTGTAGACAAGGACGGCAACAACCTGTTCTACGGCGACAAACAGGGGAACATGTCCGAGCTGTCGCTGCATTTCATCGGGGGCATACTCGAGCACTTCAAGGGGCTGACGCTCGGGGTCGCGCCGACCGAGAACTCGCGCAAGCGGCTGCTCGCGGGCTACGAGGCGCCGATAAACCGCGCTTGGGGGCACAAGAACCGCTCCGCGCTGGTGCGCATACCCTCGTACAGTACGGAGTCCGCTGCCAGGATAGAGTTCCGCGAGCCGGACAACACGGGCAACCCGTACAAGACCCTCGCGTTCATACTCGCGGCCGGGCTGGACGGCATCGAACGCGGCATAGACCCCGGCGAGCCGTACCTGAAGAACACGTACCTGCATCCGGACGAGTTCAAGGACTACAGCGTGCCGCAGACGCAGGACGAGGCGATAAAGGAGTTCAGGAAGGACACGCTGTTCAGGGACGTGATGGGCCGCAAGGCGTTCGACACCTACGTGGAACTGGTCGAGAAAAGGTTTGTAAAGTACGGCGACGAGAACCCCAAGTGGGACGCGAAGAACATAACCGGGTTCGAGTACAAGAACTACCTGATGATATAGCGTGCCGGCGTGCCGCGGACGGACCGAACCTTATTTTTCATTTTTTTCCTTTCAATTCATTCCAGCCCGCCGAAAGACTTAACTCTTTTAAATCTGAGTATTTAGTATGCGCGCAAACTTCGTGTTTGTGACCGGCGGCGTCCTTTCCGGGCTCGGGAAGGGCATCACGACCGCCTCGATCGGGCTCATCCTGAAATCGAAAGGGTTCAAAGTAACCGCGATGAAAATCGACCCCTACGTCAACTACGACGCCGGCACGCTCAGGCCCACGGAACACGGCGAGGTCTGGGTCACGGACGACGGCGGGGAGATAGACCAGGACCTCGGCCACTACGAGCGCTTCCTAAACCAGGACATCGGCCGCGAGCACAACATAACCACCGGCCAGGTCTACGGCGAGGTCATCCGCAGGGAGCGGGCGGGCGAGTACCTGGGGCAGACGGTGCAGCCCATACCGCACATAACGGACGAGATCAAGCGCAGGATGCACGCCGTTGCCGAAAAGACGGGCGCCGAGTTCGTAATGATTGAGATCGGCGGGACCGTCGGCGATTACGAGAACATACTCTTCCTAGAGGCCGCGAGGCAGATGAAACTCGCGGGCGAGGCAGTGGCGTTCGTGCACGTGGTGTACATGCCGGTGCTGCGCAGCGTGGGCGAGGCGAAGACCAAGCCGATACAGCACAGCGTGCGCGAGCTGAACGGCTACGGCATACAGCCCGACTTCATAGTGGTGCGCTCGGAGCAGCCGATAGACCAGCCGAGGCGCAACAAGATAGCCCTTTTCTGCAACGTCAAGGACGACGAGATAATAGGCAACCACGACGTGCGCAGCGCCTACGAGGTGCCGCTCGTGCTGGAGGCGCAGGATATGGGCGGGAAGCTGCTCGCGAAGCTCGGTATGGAGGCGAAGACAAGCGACCTGAGGGAGTGGCGCGCGTTCGTTGACAGGATGTACAACGCGAAGCGCAGCGTGCGCATCGGAATCGTGGGCAAGTACTTCGACGTGGGCGACTACAAGCTGCCCGACGCCTACGTGTCCGTAATCGAGGCTATCAAGCATGCGGCCGCTGCGAACGACACGAGGGCTGACATCGTCTGGCTCGACTCGAAAGCGTACGAGAAGGACCCGGCTGCGGTGAAGGAGCTGGCGGAGTACGACGGCATCATAGTGCCGGGCGGCTTCGGCAGCTCGGGCGTGGAAGGGAAGATAAACGCGATAAAGTTCGTGCGAGAAAACAAGATACCTTACCTCGGGCTTTGTTACGGGCTGCAGCTTGCAGTGGTCGAGTTCGCGAGGGACGTCTGCGGCATCCGCGGCGCGCACACGACCGAGGTCGAAGAAGGCACAAAAGAGCCGGTCATCGACTTCCTGCCGTGGCAGAAGGAGCTGATAGCGAGGAAGGAGTACGGCGGCACGATGCGGCTGGGCGGGCAGACGACGATCGTGAAGCCGGGCACGCTCGCGCACAAACTCTACGGCAAGGAAAGAATCAGGGAGCGGTTCAGGCACAGGTACGAGATAAACCCGAAGTACGTCGGCACGCTCGTCGGACACGGGTTCGTGTTCTCGGGCCAGGCCGACCCGCAGTTCACGCGAGGCGAGCAGGTGATGCAGATAGGCGAGCTGCCGCGCGACGTACACCCGTTCTTCTGCGGCTCGCAGTTCCATCCCGAGTTCTGCTCGCGTCCGCTCAGCCCGAACCCGCTGTACGTGGGATTCGTGGCGGCCGCGGCCGAACGCGCCGGAAGCAAGTGAAAGCGCCCCGAGAAGAATTTTATCCTCGGCGGCCGATAATATAGTTTAATGACGGTTCCGCGAGCGAAGGGGTTCAGCACAGCGAAATACATGCGCGCCGAGGCTGCGGCGCTCCGCAGGCGCGTGCGCGTATTCGGCGGACGGCTGTACCTGGAAATCGGCGGCAAGTTCTACAACGACGGGCACGCGTCGCGCGTGCTGCCCGGCTACGACCCTGACACGAAAGTAAAGCTGCTTAAAAAATTCAGGGGCAGGCTCGCGCTCGTGCAATGCATCAGCTCGCTGATGATAAACCAGGGCAAGTCGAGGGGCGACACGCGCGTCCTTTACAGCGACCAGCTCGTGCAGGACATACGCGAACTGCGGAGAAAGGGCATGCCGACCGAGGCGGTGTTCATCAGCCGAGTCACCCCGGGAAGGAGGCGTGTGGCGGAGGCGACGAGGAGGAAGCTGCGGCGGATTTTCGGCAAAAACAAAATCAGAATCGTTTTCGGATACGAGATACCGGACTATCCGCGCGACCTGGGAACCATACTCAGCGACGAGGGCTACGGCAGGCAGGACCATCTGGCCGCGGACAGGGGGATAACGGTCGTCACCGCACCCGGCCCGGGAAGCGGCAAGATGGCGTTCTGCATGGCGCAGATGTACGGCGACCGCATGCGTGGCGTGCGCAGCGGGTACGCGAAGGTGGAGACGTTCCCTGTATGGAATCTGCCGCTGAACCATCCGGTCAACGTCGCGTACGAGGCCGCCACCGCCGATATCGGCGACTACAACGTCATCGACCGG
>JBDRGB010000045.1:0-3996 GCA_043818155.1 Candidatus Aenigmatarchaeota archaeon
CTGGCCGGCGAGAAGCGGACGCAGCGCGAGGTCGCGGACGTCGTGGGCGTGACCGAGGTCACGATACGCAACCGCTACAAGGAACTAATAGAGAAGCTCGGCATCGAGGACGAGGTCGAGAAGAAGGCGAAGGAAGAGTAAGAAAACCCTTCCTGAAATTTTTCTGTTCTCGAACAATTGTTTTTAATTTTCTACGATAGCGTCAAGATGTACGAAGTTTTTTCAATCGCTCTTTAATGGAAGGATGTGTTGAGAACGGCCAAATTAACAAGCAGCAAAATATTTTTGGCAAGTATCTACTGTTCATTGAACTCAATTTTTTGATACAGGAAATTATTGCATCCCTTCCAACAACTTTAGATGCGAAACTATCTGATTTGAACTCTTCTCTTTTGTTTATTTCAAAAACTATTGGAAATGCTAAAAATCTTATGGAAAGAATAGTGAGTGAAATCGATGACGTTAAGTAGTTAGAAACGCCCGCAATAATCAGTAAAACAAAAAATACAATACGTACGCAAATTTTGCTTTTATGTGATTAATTTCGTGAGCAAAAATTGCTGTTTTTTCTTTAAATGTTGTTTTTTTCCACAATCCGCTTGTTACTGTTATAGAACCGTCCAATTCTGCTTTGGCATTGAATACGTTGTCTCTTTTTACGATTCTTATCTTCGGGCATTTTAATTTATGTTTCTTGAAATAGGTTTGAATTTTGTATAATTGTTCTTTTTCGATTTTCATAAAGTCTTCCTCTCGACAAATTCTATTTTCATCGTCTCGGGTATAAACTCAATTCTCTCTGTTATGTATTTCAGAGCAAAATCCTTTTCGAACGGGCGGCACGAGAAGGCATCCATCGAAACTTTGCAGCCGTCGTCGAAGGTGTGTATCGAGATGTGCGACGTGTCGATTATGACGAAGCCCGTCCATCCCGGGTTGTGCGCGTCGCCCTTGACGACGTGCGGGCCGTCGAGTATCTTCATCCCTATGGCGGCGGGCATCTCGCTCAGTAGCGCCCGTATCTCGGCTTCGCTTGGCATGCGCTCCACCGCGCCGTCGATCATCAGATGGACGCCTATCATCGTGCATCACCGCAGAAACCGCATTAACAGTAGAAGGATTAATGCCTTTCGCTCCGCCTAGGAGTCGTGCTCGGGCGTGTCCCCGCCCTCGTCGCTTTCCACGTCCTCGTCCGTGTCCTTCACGCCCTTGGCCTTCAGCGCCTTGGCCAGGTCGCGTATCAGCTGGCGGACGTACTCGCGCATCTGGTAGACCTCCTTGTCCGGTATGTCGCGTATCTTCTTCTTGTCCGTGTCGACCGCGGCCTTCATGTCGCCTATGCGGTTCCAGATGTCCCAATAATAGTTTTCGACCAGCTTGCCGTCGATGAACTCGCGCTTGAATGCGAACGGCACCTGCGCCTCCGACTCGGGCATCTTGTGCAGGCTCTTCAGCGCCGTTATCGCAGCCTTGTGCATCACCTCGTGAGTGCGCTCCAATATCTTCTCCTTCTTGCGCAGCTCGAGCGCGCCCAGCAGGCCGAACATCTTCTCCGTGTACTTCTCCGCCTTGCCTATCCACTCGTCGACGAACTCGCCCTTCACGTCCATTAGCTCCTTGTGCTCGATGCGCTTGCGTATCTCGATTATCTCCTTCAGCCATTCCGCGTATTCGGGCTCCAATATCTTCGGCTCGACGAGGTAGCGCTTGACGTCGTCGTAGGCCTTGTTCGGCACGGGCGGCGCCAGGCCCATGAACATCAGCACGGCCTGCGTGGTGTTCAGCATCGCGTAATAGCAGTCTTCCGCGAGCATCAGCAGCTTCACCGTCTTCGCGCGCATCAGCTTCTTCGGCGCGCCCTCCATGTAGCTCTCGATCGCCTCGCGCGTGGACGGGATGCGGCCCGCTGCCAGCAAGCGCTTGATCGGCATGAAGAAGCCCGCGTCGTAGACGGCCATCCCTTCCTTTATGAAGTTGTACACTATCGGGTGGCACACGCGCGCATAGTCCCAGAACTCCGTGAGCGTGTAGCTGGGCTGCACGGACAGAGCCTTCGACGTCGCCTTCGCAATGCGCTCGATGTCCCCGTCTATGCGTTCGTGCTCCTCCGGCGTGATCTTCTTCACCGTGTCGTCTATGACGAGGAAAACGTCGATGTCGCTCTTCGGCTTGAACTCGTCGCGCGCCACCGAGCCCATCAGGACTATGCACTTGACGGTCTTGCCGTACTTGCCCAGCACCTTCCTGGTGAACGAGCGCACCTCGCGCATGCGCTCCTCCTTCGTCACAGGGAACGCCTCCTCTTTCTTGCCCGCGGCTTCGCGCCTCGCCGGCTTCGGTTTCGGCCTCGGCTTCGGCCTCGGTCTCGCATGCCTGCGCGTCCTCGCGGGCTGCCTGCTTTTCCTCTTAGCCATAATAATCGTCCTGTAATTTATTTGGCGCTTCCGTTCATAAACGCGACTAAGCCGTTGGCGGCCCCGCTTTCATTTCTTCTCCTCGCGCATCTCCTTGGGCAACAGCCTGTCCATGCGCTCCACTATGTCCTCGGCCAGCGCCACTGCCTTGGCCAGATAACCGCAATCTATCTCCTTCACCTTCCCGTGGTCTATGTCCTTCCACAGCATGTTAAGCTGTTCGAACTTGCGCACGTACGCCGCCTCGAGCTTCCTGTCCTTCACCAGCCGCCTGAGCGCGTCCGGCATCGCCTTCGCGTCCGGTTGCTGCTTGTACGTGTGCATTATCACGGCTTGGCACGTGTCGAGCGCGGCGTAGCGCGTCTCGAACACCATGCTGCGCATGTCCAGCTCCACCTTCTTCAGCCGCGTCCTGCCCGCAATCGCCTTGAGCTTCACGGTCTCCTCGCTCGGCGGAAGCAGCCCCATGTCCAGCATGCGCTTCACCGGCTTTATGAAACCCGTGTCGTAGACGGGCAGGCTGTAGCGCAGGAAGTTCACCAGTTCGGGGCTTCCGAGCCTCATCCACTGCCAGAACTCCGTGAGCGTGGTGGTCTGCACGTGCAGGTCCTTTGCCTCGCGCGCCATCAGCTGCAGGTGCGCAGTCACGCGTTCGAGGTCGGCCGTGCCTTTCGTAGCAGTGTCGTCCAGCACCACCCATATGTCCGCGTCCGAGCCCTTGGTCATGGTCCCGCGCGCTGCCGAGCCGAATATAAGGACGGATTTCACGACGTTGCCGTACTGCGTCCTCGCATCGTTGGTGAACTTCACCACCTTCGCCGACATCCCTTCGTCCAGCTTCTTCGGCTGGCCGTCCTTCGGCCGCGGCTCCTTTACGAGTTTGTCGTCCGCGAGTTCCTTCTCCAGCCCGCTGAAACGCCTTCCGCGAGTTTTAGAATCAGCCTTGCCAGCCGGCATATTATTAGGTTTATTGCGGGTGGTATTTAAACATAACTATCACTTTCGAGTAGTAATTATCGCGGGTCCGGCAGTACGGCAGCCGTTCAGCGCAGCTCCTCCTTCTCCCATTTCTTGCCGCCGACCTTCTCGGCCGCGGCCTTGCCTAGCAGCGTGAAGCTCTCCTCCGGCATGACCAACAGTCCCTCGATCGGGTCGCGCGCGTGCTGCTGTATGATCGTGCGCTGGTATTCCTCCGAGGCCGCGGACGGTCCTTCCGCTCCGAAGAACTTGAGCGGCAGCTTGTCTGGATCCACGTTGTCCTTCAGGTACTCGACCACCAGCCGGATGGCCACTATGGACTCCTCTATGTTCTCGCTGCCGCGCTCGTATATCAGCCACCGGTCGTCGTCCGGGGTGAATCCCTTCTGGCGGAGCTCGTATAGGCGCTGGTATATCCATCGGTGCTGGTCCGAGCCGACGTATATTGGCATGTGCGCGGGTATCACCGGCGTCGGCCATCCCAGGTGCACCACCTTCACGAGCGAGCCGTCGTTGTCGCGCATCCGCGCTATCATCTCCTGCGGGTTGATGTAGTTCGACAGCACGTGCTCGAAGTCTATGGCCACGCCGAAGTATTTGAAGC